>JBDSOM010000054.1:0-16039 GCA_039914785.1 Novosphingobium sp. | reverse complement strand
CGTTCATCAACGCGACGTCGCTGCCGGGGCGGAGCGCGAGGTGGAGATCGGCATCGGCGCAGGTCTCGGTGCGGCGCGGATCGATCACGACCAGCTTGGCGCCCCGGTTCGCCCGCGCCGCCTGCATGCGCTGATAGACGACCGGGTGGCACCACGCGGTGTTCGAGCCGACGAGCACGATCAGGTCGGCCTCGTCGAGATCGTCGTACGTCGCCGGCACGACGTCTTCGCCGAACGCGCGCAGATGGCCGGCCACCGCGCTCGACATGCAAAGCCGCGAATTGGTGTCGATATTGCCACTGCCGATGAAGCCTTTCATCAGCTTGTTGGCGACGTAGTAATCTTCGGTCAGCAGCTGGCCGGAGACATAGAAAGCAACGCTATCCGGCCCGTGGCGCGCGATCGTATCGGCGAAACGCTTGGCCACGTGCGAGATCGCCTTGTCCCAAGTGGCGCGCTTGCCGGCGATCTCGGGATAGAGCAGCCGGCCCTCCAGGCTGACAGTTTCGCCCAAGTGCGTACCCTTGGAACACAGCTTGCCCGCGTTGGCCGGGTGGGCCTTGTCGCCGGCAATAGTGACCCGCCGCTCGCCCTCGATCGTCGCGCTGACCCCGCAGCCGACACCGCAATAAGCGCAAGTCGTGCGGATGGTGCGCATCTAGGCGGCCTGCTCCGCGACTGTCGTCACCACCGCCGGAACCACCGCCTCGCGCAGCAGATACAGCCGCCCCGCATCGACCCGCAGCGGCACCGTCGGCACGCACGCCCCAAGTTCATCTGGGTCGTCGCCGAGCGCCTTGCCGTTCTTCAGGGAGATGTTCCAGTTGTGCAGCGGGCACGTCACGACATGGCCGTGGACGATCCCCTGCGACAAGGGCCCCTGCTTGTGTGGACACTTGTTGACCAGCGCAAAGAACTGGTGGTCGAGCGTGTGGAAGATCGCGATCTCCTCCCCGCCGCGTACCGGCAGAGTGCGGGCGTTGCCCGGAGCGATCTGGTCGGTTGGACCGATGTCGAGCCAATCACCGATCATCACACGGTCTCCAAAACGAGCGGCCGCACTTCGGCAAGGTGCTGGTGCAGCTCGGCATCCTCACCCGCGACTCGTTTGGCCCAGGGATCGTCTTGCATGAACTGCTGCGAATAGCGGAACCGGGCGGCAAGCCTGCGGACGGAATCCGGATCGTCGAACAGGCCAGCCTTGATATGGTCGAGGCCGACGCGTTCGATCCACGGCGCGGTGCGTTCCAGGTAATGCGCCTGTTCGCGATAGAGCTGGGTGAACGCGGCGCAGACGTTCATCGTCTCCTCCTCGGTCGTGACCTTGCAGAGGAAGTCGGTGGCGCGAACCTTGATCCCGCCGTTGCCGCCGACGTGGAGCTCGTAACCGCTATCGACGCAGACGACACCGAAGTCCTTGATTGTCGCCTCAGCGCAGTTGCGCGGGCAGCCCGACACCGCGATCTTGAACTTGTGCGGCATCCACGAGCCCCAGGTCATCTGCTCGAGCTTGACCCCGAGCCCGGTCGAATCCTGCGTGCCGAAGCGGCACCATTCGGACCCGACGCAGGTCTTCACCGTCCTGAGCGACTTGCCGTAAGCATGACCCGAGACCATTCCGGCGGCGTTGAGATCGGCCCAGACCGCGGGCAGGTCTTCCTTCTTGATCCCGAAGATGTCGAGCCGCTGCCCGCCGGTCACCTTGACCATCGGCGCATTGAACTTTTCGACCACGTCGGCGATCGCGCGCAGCTCGCGCGGGTTGGTGAGCCCACCCCACATCCGCGGCACGACCGAGTACGTGCCATCCTTCTGGATATTCGCGTGCATCCGCTCGTTGACGAAGCGGCTCTGCTGATCGTCGACGTATTCGCCAGGCCAGGCGCAAAGCAGATAGTAGTTGAGCGCCGGGCGGCACGACGAGCAGCCGTCGGGCGTGGTCCAGTGCAGTTCCTGCATGACCTGAGGAATCGCGCGGAGGTTCTTTTCCACGATCAGGCGGCGGACGTCGTCGTGGCCGAAGCTGGTGCATTTGCACACGGTCTTGACCGTGCGCGCACCGCCGTAGTCCTCGCCCATCGTGATGCTCAGCAGGCTTTCGACGAGACCCGTGCACGAACCGCAGCTGGCCGAGGCCTTGCAGGTGGAACGCACCGCGTCGAGGCTCTGCGCACCGCCCAGGATGCAACCGACGACCTTGGCCTTGGAAACGCCGTTGCAACCACAGATCTCGGCTTCGTCCGAGAGGGCGGCAACGGCAGCGTTAGGGTCCAGCTGCGCCCCTCCGGACGCGAAAGCCTGGCCGAAGATCAGGGCATCGCGGATGTCCGAGATGTCCTCGCCCTTCTTGAGCAGGTCGAAGTACCAGTTGCCGTCGGCGATATCGCCATAGAGTACCGCGCCCACCAGCTTGCCGTCGCGAACCACCACACGCTTGTACACCCCGCGCGAGGCGTCACGCATCACGATGTCCTCGGCAAGCTCTCCATTAGGGCCGGCGTCGCCGGAGAAGTCGCCGGCCGAAAACACTTCGATTCCGGAAACCTTAAGCTTGGTTGACGTAACCGACCCCTCGTAACCGGTGGGCGAGTCCGTCGCGTGATCGGCGAGCGCGCGACACATGTCCCACAACGGCGCGACAAGGCCGTAGCACAGGCCCCGGTGCTGAACGCATTCGCCGACCGCGAGCACTGCCGGATCCGACGTGACCATGTGATCGTCGACCATGATTCCGCGCTCGACGTCGAGCCCGGCATCCTTGGCCAGCGCAGTGGCCGGGCGGATGCCGACCGCCATGACGACGATGTCGGCGGGGATCTCGCGCCCGTCCTTGAGCTTTACCGCCGAAACGTGGCCATCCGTTTCCACGATCTCGGCGGTGTCGGCGCCGGTCAGGATCACCTGGCCGCGGCGTTCGAGTTCGGTCTTGAGCAGGAAGCCCGCCGCCTCGTCGAGCTGGCGCTCCATCAGCGTCGGCATCAGGTGGATGACGGTGACCGTCATCCCTTGCAGGGTCAGGCCGTGCGCCGCTTCGAGCCCTAGCAAACCGCCGCCGATGACCACGGCGGATCCGCCCTTTTCTGCAGCGGCGAGCATCTTGTCGACGTCGTCGAGGTCGCGGAAGGTGACCACGCCGGGAAGGCGGCTGCCGGGGACCGGGATGATGAACGGATCGGAGCCGGTGGCGATCAGCAGACGGTCGTATGGCTCGACCCGACCCGACTTGCCGACGACCGTCTGGGCCTGGCGGTCGATCTTCACCACCGGATCGCCCGAGACCAGGGTGATGCCGCTCTCGTCGTACCACTCGGCGGTATTGATGACGATCTCGTCGAACGCCTTCTCGCCGGCCAGGACCGGCGAGAGCATGATGCGGTTGTAGTTGACCCTGGGCTCGGCGCCAAAGATCGTGATGGCATAGCGGGCGGGATCGCGGGCGAGGATTTCCTCGACCGCACGGCAGCCGGCCATGCCGTTGCCGATGACGACCAGGCGCTCGCGGGTCACTTCAGACCCTTTGCTCGCATCGAAGCTTGTTGGCGCATTCACGTTCCGGTCTCCAATCGTCGCCGCGCGCAAACGCAAAAAAGCCGCCTCGAACCGATCCCGCTGGGGAGATCAGACCGGGCGGCACCGTTGCCACGCAATGTCAGTTGAGGCGGAAGAGCGTTGGATCGTCCGGCATTGGACGACGCTGATTCCGTTGCGATAGGGTGTATCGGCTTCGGCGATTCGCGACAAGGCGGTTTTTGCAGTGCAGCAAGAAACCTTCCGCACAGCCGTCCCCCTCGATGGAGGAGCGGCTGTGCGGAGACTTGGCAATTGCGACTGGCGAGCTGGCTCCCAGTCGACCTATTTCCTCGTTACTCAGAAGCTGTAATTGGCCTCCAGCCAGTATTTTCGGGTGTTCGCGAAGGCGGGGGAAGCCGACTCGAATTGCGCATACTTGGCCAGCAACGCGACTGGCCCGACCTTGAAGCCGAGCAAGGCATTCCATTCGTGACCATATTCGATGTCGCCGAAGTCGCTGTCGAATTGGTGCCAGCCCACCGCCGCGTTGAGGCCCGGAAGCGCTTTCACTTTGGGGAACTTGTAGGCCAGGCTGACATATGCGTCCTGCAACCCGTTGTCGGGCGTGACCAGGAACAGGTCGGCCCAGCCGTTGAACTTGTGCAACGTCGCGAGCGGCGTCTGCACTGCGCGGCGGCCGGCGACCGTCACGTCGCTGCCCAGCTTTTCCCAGCCACCGGTCAGGGTGAAGCCGGCGTACGTCAGGCTCCCCTCGGCCGCGATGTAATCAGCGGCGAAGTCGAGCGTATTGTCCGCCCAAGCCGATTGCCGCGCATAGCTGGCGAACAGGCCCAACGTGACTTTTGGCGAAAGCTTGAAGCTGGCGTTCGCGCGCAAGCCGTACGTCTGGGTATCGGCCATTTGCTTGACCAGCGCCGCCGGGGCGCCCGCGGTCTCCTTGGGGTCGAAGTCGAGCAGGTAAGAGATCGCCTTGAGCTGTACCGGGCCAAGCTTCGCGCTCGCGCCAAGCAGAAAGAAATGGCCGTCGTTGGCCGCGCGGATGCCCGAGTCATACCCGAAGATGGTCCGCTGGCTGATCGCATAAGTGGCGTCCAGGCCGACCGGGCCGATCTTCCCCTCGCCGCGCACCGCGTCGAAAGTCTGCTCGTTCTGGCGCCAGCCGACTGAACCGACCCAGCGCTGATCATCGTGATTGATGCGCTGGCGGCCCACCGTCACCGTCACGTGCTTGTCCTTGTACTGCAACTGCAGCCGATTGAGTTCGAGGTTCTCAGGATCGGCGACAACCGAGTAGCCCGGACGGAACTGGCTCACCGGCGGATTGGTCAACCCAAGGTTGCCGGGATAGGCGTTGTAGTGGTTGTCGATCCCGATCGTAGCCTCGGTCTCGACGAGCAGTGCGAGGTGCGAAGGCAAGTGCTTGAACTCGGCACCGGCGCGGACCCGCAAAGTGACCGCGTCGGCATCGGTGGCCGGCTGATCGACGTGCTCCCAACGCAACCGCGCGTCGAAGATCGGGTCGATCGTGAATTCCGAGCCCACTTTGACCGGATCCCCAAACTTGGCGGGACCGGCGAGCGCAGGCTGTGCAAATGCGATCGGCGCCGCAAGTGCGGTCGCCGTGAGCAGTAACTTGGACCTCATTATTCCCTCCTGTCGTGAATCCCCAGCCCGACAGGCATCCTCTCGAAGCTTCGTCAGGCCGCCTTGTCGGTCGGTCCGTGATCGTATTCGGCCAGGAAGTGCAGCACCTCCTGGCGGTAGGCATAGAAATCCGGATGCTTGAGCAGAGCCTTGCGGTCGCGCGGGCGCGGCAGATCGACCTTGAGCACCTTGCCGATCGTCGCGCGCGGGCCGTTGGTCATCATCACCACGCGGTCGGCCAGCAGGATGGCCTCGTCGACGTCGTGGGTGACCATCACGGCGGTGACCTTGGTGCGGTTCCACACCTCGACCAGCACGTCCTGGAGGTCCCACCGGGTCAGGCTGTCGAGCATCCCGAAGGGCTCGTCGAGCAGTAGCAACCGGGGCGAAAGCGCGAAGGCGCGGGCGATGCCGACGCGCTGGCGCATGCCGTTCGACATCTCGGCGGCGAGCTTGTCCCTCGCGCCGGCCAGGCCGACCCGGTCCAGGTAGTAATCGACGATCTCGCGGCGTTCGGCGCGGCTCGCGTGCGGATAAACCCGCTCGACCCCCAGTGCGACGTTGGCCCGCGCGGTGAGCCAGGGCATCAGACTGGGTGCCTGGAACACCACCGCCTTGTCGGGCCCGGCCACGTCGATCTCGCGGTTGTCGAGGATGATCGAGCCCTTGCTGATCGGGTTCAGGCCGGCGGCCATCGTCAGCACGGTCGACTTGCCGCAGCCCGAGTGACCGATCAGCGAGATGAACTCGCCCTTGTCCATCAACAGGTTGAAGCCCTCGACCACGGTCAGCGGACCCTTCGGCGTGGGGTAAACCTTGTGGAGTTTGAAGAATTCCAGATAGCGCCGCTCGGTCCCGCCCCTGGCCGCGTCGCGGTAGGCCTGGGGAGGCCCATCTTCTTTTTTTGAACGCGATAAGTCGAGCGGGGCGACGTTGGGCAGGCTGGCCGCGCCATCGGTCGTCGCCTCGCCCACCAGACCGGAGAGATAGCCGACGATCTCGCTTCGCAGGAATTGGAATTCCGCGCTGTCGTTGACGGCCTCGCGGTCGCGCGGGCGCGGCAGGCCGACGTCGAAGATCCGGCCGATCCTGGCCGCCGGAGCGGGGGTGAGGATCGCGATCCGATCGGCGAGCAGCAGCGCCTCGTCGACATCGTTGGTGACCAGGATGATCGTGCGCTTTTCGTCCGCGCGGATGCGCTCGATCTCGTCCTGCAGCTTGGCGCGCGTGAGCGCGTCGAGTGCCGACAGCGGCTCGTCCAGCAGGAGGATTTCCGGCTCCATCGCCAGCGCCCGGGCGACCGCGACGCGCTGGCGCATCCCGCCCGAAAGCTGCGCGGGCTTGCGGTCCATCGCGTGGCCGAGCCCGACCAGCTCGACCTTCTGCCTGACCAGCGCCGCGCGCTGCGCCCCCGTCTTGTCCTTGTGGACCGCATCGACCGCGAGGCTGACGTTGTGCGCCACGTCGAGCCAGGGGAGCAGCGAATAGGACTGGAACACCAGCCCCCGGTCGCGGCTCGGCCCGTCGATGGGCTTGCCCCGCAGCAGGATCTCGCCGGCATCGGGCTCGATCAGCCCGGCGATCGCGGAGATCAACGTGGTCTTGCCCGCCCCGGAAAAGCCGAGGATGGCGATGAACTCGCCTTCCTGGACCTCGAGATCGATCCCGCCGAGGACCTCGGTCGTGCCGCCGGCCTTGCCGGTAAAGCGCTTGGTCACGCCCCTAAGGGACAGGATGGAAGCGCGCGAGAGGATCGGATCGGTCATGGTGGTGCCTTCCTCTTCAGACGGTGCGATTGCGGCTGACGAAGGCCTGCAAGGCCATCATCACGCGATCGAGGGCGACGCCGATCAGGCCGATCACCACGACCGCGACCATGATTCGCGCGAGCGACGTCTGGTTGCCGTTCTGGAACTCGTCCCACACGAATTTGCCGAGGCCCGGGTTCTGCGCGAGCATTTCGGCCGCGATCAGCACCATCCAGCCCACGCCGAGCGACAGGCGCATGCCGGTGAAGATGTAAGGCAGCGAGCTGGGGATCACGACTTTGGTCAAGCGCTGGAACCATGACAGGCGCAGCACACGGGCGACGTTGAGCAGGTCCTTGTCGATCGAGGCGGTGCCGACCGCAGTGTTGATCAGCGTCGGCCACATCGAGCAGACCATCACCACGATCGCGGAGATCACGAAGCTCTTCGACAGGACCGGATCGTCGCTGGTTATCGACGCCGAGACCACCATCGTCACGATCGGCAGCCAGGCCAGCGGGCTGATCGGGCGCATGACCTGGACCAGCGGATTGATCGCGGCGTTGAAGCGCTTCGACATACCGGCAACAAGGCCCAGCGGCACTGCGACCAGCGAAGCCAGAACAAACCCCATGCCGACGGTCTTCAGCGAAGTGAATATCTGGTCGATGAAGGTCGGCGGACCGGAATAGCTCGATCCCGCCGCCTCCGCCGCCGCGGCATCGACGCGCGCCGCGGAATATTCGACCATCAGGCCCTTGAACGCGGTCCAGACATCGCCCGGTCCGGGCAGCGATCCCAGCGAGGTCTTCACCATCGGCGCGCAGATCGCCCAGAGCGCCAGGAATGCGACGATGCCGAATAGCGGCGGCCAGGCCGCGTCGAACACCGCACGGGCCGGCGGAAGCTTGAGCTTGGCGGAACGCAGGCGCCGGGTATGGGCCGGCGCCTGCTCCACCGACGCCGCCGCAGCCGCAGCCGCAGGGGTTTCGACTTCGTGGTCCATCGTGAAATCGGCCTTGCTTGCAGATGCGGCGGTCATCATCGGATCCTTACTTGACGCCCGCGGGGGTCACGGTCTGGCCCGGCTTGAGACCGATCGTGAACTTGGCGAGGTAGGCGTTGGGCTGCTTGCCATCGTAGGTGACGCCATCGACGAAGCCGGACTGCGCGCCCTTGAACCCGTCGGTCTCGGGAACCGCGGCGGCGGGGATCGCTCCATCGGCAACGAGGCTCTTGGCGGCCGACATGTAGAGGTCGGGGCGATATACGGCCTTGGCGGTATCGAAGTACCACTGGTCGGTCTTGCTCTCGGGAATCTGGCCCCAGCGGCGCATCTGCGTGAGGAACCAGATCGCGTCGGAATAGAACGGATAGCCGGCGTACTTGTCGAAGAAGATATTGAAGCCTGGCGCGTCGCGGGTGTCGCCTGGCGCGAAGGTGAACTTGCCGGTCATCGACGCGGCGATGACTTCGGCGTCCGCACCGACGTAGTTCGGCTGCGAAAGGATCTTCACGGCTTCGGCGCGGTTCTTGCCCCCCTCCGCATCGAGCCATTGCTGCGCCTTGATGATCGCGCGGAGGAGCGCCTGGGTGGTCTTGGGATTCTTCGCCGCGAAATCCTCGGTCATGCCGAAGACCTTCTCGGGATTGCCAGGGAAGATCTCATCGTCGGTGATGACCGGCACGCCGATCTTCTTCTTGACTGCCGCCTGGTTCCACGGCTCACCCACGGAATAGCCGTCGATCGTGCCGGCCTCGAGCGTGGCGGGCATCTGCGGCGGCGGGGTCACCGAGATCTGCACCTGGGCGCCGGTGTTCCCGGCAAGGTCGCCAGGCAGATAGAAGCCCGGCTCGATCCCGCCTGCGGCGAGCCAGTAACGCAGCTCGTAGTTGTGCGGGCTGGTCGGGAAGACCATGCCGAACTTGAGCGCCTTGCCGCCCGCCAGGGCGGGCTTGAGTGCGGCGGCGTTGACTGGATGCGTCACCTTGCCGTCGGCGTCCTTCGGCAAGGTCGGCGCGATCTGCGCCCACAGCTTGTTGGAAACCGTAATCGCATTGCCGTTGAGATCGAGGCTGAGCGGCGCGATGAGCTTGACCTTGGGACCAAAGCCCGCAGCGGACGAAATCGGCTGGCCGGCGAGCATGTGCGCGCCATCGAGCTGGCCCCCGCCGACGCCATCGAGCAGCACCTTCCAGTTGGCTTGCGGCTCAAGCGTGACGTTGAGCCCTTCCTCGGCGAAGAATCCCTTTTCCTTGGCGATGGCGAGCGGGGCCATGTCGGTCAGCTTGATGAAACCAAGCTTGATGTTCGGTTTTTCGATGCCCTTTTCGGCCGCGATCCTGGCGACCTCACCGGTGCCCCCGGCAGGCGCTTCGCTCTTGCCGCAGCCCGCCACCGCTACGCTGAGCATCAGCGCCGCCACGAAAGCGCGCCTATCGAACTTCATTCCCAAGCCCGTCATCATCGCCATTTCCCCGTCTGGTGCGCGACAACGCAAAGCATCCGCCTCGACATGGCTCCGGATGGAACCAGTTCGGGCGGCGACGTTGCCACGCAATGTTATGTTGAGCCGAAGAATATTATCCGCTCACCATTGGGCGGTATTCCATCGACGAATCGAAACTTATCTTATTTTTGGAAGCAGTAAAGAGGTATTTTGCAATGCAGCATGTAAAATACTCAAATCTGTACAATCAGATATAACTTTTTCTTGTGGACAAGAACTTTCGGGCGCGGCAATCCCAGAGCCGCCGCGCGCCCAGAATTGTCAGATGTCCTTAAATTCGCACGCCCTGGAGCGCAGCGCCCCATGTCGTCCGCCACCGGCGCTTGACCACGGTCAGGCCGAGCAGCGCAACGAGCGCCAGTGCGGCGAAGACCAGGAAGCCGGGGCCGGAACTGCCGGTCAGCTTCTTGGCGTAGCCGAGTGAGGAGGCGAGGTAGAACCCGCCGACGCCGCCGCCGAACCCGACGAGGCCGGTCATCACGCCGATTTCCTTGCGGAAGCGCTGGGGGACGAGCTGGAACACTGCGCCATTGCCTGCGCCCAGCGTGCCCATCACCAGGATGAACAACCCGAGGGCCAGGGGCAGCGTGGCGGGGCCGGTGCTGATCACCGCGAGGATCACCGCCGCGAGCGCATAGACGATGGTCAGCGTCTTGATCCCGCCGATCCGGTCAGCCAGCGCGCCGCCCAATGGGCGGACCATCGACCCGGTGAACACGCAGGCCGCCGTGCAGTAGCCGGCCGCGATCGGGGTCAACGCGAAACTGTCGGTGAACCAGATCGACAGCGAGCTCGACAGGCCGACGAAGCCGCCGAAAGTCACGCCGTAGAACAGCATGAACCACCAGGCGTCCTGCTCCTTGAGCACGTCGGCATACGCCGAGAGCGACTTGGGGGCGGGCTGGTCCGGGCTGTCCTTGGCGGCGATCAGGTAGATCACGAACACGATGGTGAGCGGAATGACCGCGAGGCCGAGGACCCCGTTCCAGCCGACCAGCTTGGCGAGCAGCGGGGCGAACAGCGCGGCGAACACGGTGCCGGAATTGCCCATCCCGGCGATGCCCATCGCCTTGCCCTGGTGCTCGGGCGGATACCAGCGGCTCGCCAATGGCAGCGCGACCGCAAAGCTCGCCCCCGCGAAGCCCAGGATCACCCCGATCGCCAGCGTGCCGGCGAAGCTGTCGATCCCGAACCACCAGCCGAACAGCAAGCCGGTGATGACGATGATCTGGTTGATCGTGCCGGTCAGCTTGGTGCCGATCCGGTCCACCAGCAAGCCGTTCACGAGACGCAGCACCGCGCCGGCCAGGGTCGGCAACGCGACCATCAGGCCCTTTTGCGCCGGATCGAGCCCGAGCTCCTTCGAGATGATCGGAGCCAGCGGCCCCAACAGGACCCAAACCATGAAGGCCACGTCGAAATAAAGGAACGCGGCGATCAGCGTCGGGCGGTGACCGGATTTCCAGAAACTCGTACTCATGCTGCAACTCTCAGGGTTGACGTGGGGCAAGGGAAGCCAATCCTCGTGCGGGCGGGCGTGGTGCCCGTACGCATGGAGGGGACCGGGCGGTGTGGACTGCGGGTGAACTGGTGGTGGCGGCGGGCTTTTCGAGCCTCGTCGGACCGCGCGAGGAGAACCAGGACTTCGCGGGAATGTTGCGGGGCACCGCGCTGGAGCGGGCGCGCCACGGCATCGTCGCGGCGCTGGCCGACGGGGTGAGCGGCGGCAAGGAAGGCCGCGTCGCAGCGGAACTCGCCGTGCGGTCGCTGATCGACGGGTTCTACGCCGTGCCCGAAACGCTGGGCGCGGCGCGCGCGATGCAGGCACCGCTCGCCGCCTACAACCGCTGGCTCCATGCCCAGGCGCGCGGTGAACTCATGACCGACAGCGCGGCGACGCTGACCGGCATCGCGCTGCGCGGCCGCACCGCGCACCTGGTCCATGTCGGCGATAGCCGCGCCTGGCGCTTTTCCGACGGACGGCTGACCTGCCTGACCACCGATCACGTCCGGCCCGAGCCGGACTTGCGCCACGTTTTGATCCGCGCGCTGGGCATCGAGGCCGAACTGCGCCTCGACCACGCGGCCATCGAGCTCGCCCCGCTGGACCGCCTGCTGCTGACCAGCGACGGGGTGCACGGGTATCTCTCGGCCACGAAAATCGCCGCGATCCTGGCGGAGCAGGCCAGCGCCGAAGCCACGGCCGAAGCGCTGACCGAAGCGGCACTGGCGGCGGGCGGGCGCGACAACGCGACCGCGCTCGTCATCGATGTGGTCCGCCTGCCCGAACCCGATCACGACGGCATCCTGGCGGGCCTGTCGCGCCTGCCGGTGATCGATCCGCCGCGCGTGGGCGACAGCCTCGACGGGTTCCGCATCACCCGCGTGCTGAGCGAGGGTCGCTATACGGTCCTGCTGGTCGGCGAGGACCGCGACGACGACGGGACGGTGGTGCTCAAGTTCCCGCGCAAGCACGCGCTCAGCGAGCGGGCGATGCGCCTCGCGTTCGCCCGCGAGATCCTGCTGGCGCAGCGCGTCGCCAGTCCCTTTGTTGCCGGCGCGCACGCCGTGCGGCCCGACCGGCAGAGCGCGCTGTACGGGGTCCAGCCGCTGCTGAGCGGCGAGACGATGGCCCAGCGGCTCGATCGCACCCTGCCCTCGCTGGCCCTCGCGCTCGAGCAGGCGATCCGCCTGACCCGCGGCGTCGCGGCACTGCACCGGCTCGAGGTCGTCCACCGCGATATCAAGCCCGACAACGTCATGCTGACCGAAGACGGCGGCCTCAAGCTGATCGACCTTGGCGTCGCGCGGCTGCCGCGGGTCGAGGATTTTCACGGCGACGAGATCCCCGGCACGCCGAGCTACATGGCCCCCGAGCAGTTCGACGGGAACGCCGGCGACGCGGGGACCGACCAGTTCGCGCTCGGCGTCACGCTGTATCGCTGGTTTACCGGGCACTGGCCGTACGGCGAGCACGAGGCGTTCCAGCGCCCCAAGTTCGGAACAGCGCCGCCACCGTCGCGCCATCGGCCGGAAATCCCCAGCTGGCTCGACGATGCGATCCTGACCGCGATCCAGCCGAGCCGGACCGCGCGCTTCGGCGACGTCGTCGAACTGCTCCGCGCGCTCGAAAACGGGGGCAGCCTGCGCCGCCGGCCCAAACGCTCCGCGCCGTTGATCGAACGCAATCCGGTGCTGGTCTGGCAGCTGGTCAGCGCCGCGCTGGCGGCGGCGCTCGCCTGCTCGCTCCTGCTGCGCTGACGTTTCGTGACCCACCGAGCTTGCTCCGCACGCGCACGCAAAAAAGCCGCCACGAACAGGTCCGAAGGACCGGGTCGGGCGGCGACGTTGCCACGCAAGTTGATGAAAGGCATCCAGTGATATCCGCTCAGCGTTGAACGGCCCGATTGCCTGAGCCTCGAAAACTATGCCCTGGCGACGGCCGGGTAAAGCGTTTTTTGCAGTGCAGCAAAATTTGCGGCACGGCCGACGCTACGGCAAGCTGGCGAGATACCCCTGCAGATCGGCGGGATCGAGCGCCTTGCCATCGAAGAAGCGATTGTTTTCCAAGGTCATCCGGCCCTGCTGCGTCCCGACCGCGGTCGTTCCGCCCAGGCTGCCCTCAACCTTCGAGCTTGCCCCGGGGAGCGGTTCGCCGGTGCCGATCAGCGCGCCGCGGTACACGTCGGGGCGGAACACGCGGGCGGCCTTTTCGGCGTCGCGCGAATCGAATTCGGTCCGATCCCAGCGAACCATCTGGGTGTAGAGCCACTCGGCCTGGCTGACCCAGGGGAAGTTCGCCGCCTCACGGTACTGGAACATGAAGTCGGGATACGGGACGGTCTGCCCGCCTTGCGCCAGCAGCATCCGGTCCGAGATCGCGCGCTTGATCATCGCGGGATTGCCGTCGAGGTATTCGCGGCGCGAGAGGATTTCGGCGTTGACGTCCCAGTTGGCCGGATCGACGAAATGCCGCCCGGCCCGGACCATCGCCCGGATCATCAGGACCACGGCCTCGCGCTTGTCCTCGAGCACCGGCTCGCGCAGCGCGAGGACTTTTTCGACCCCGCGCCGCCAGATTTGCGCGGTCGCCAGCACGATCTGCCCGACCCCTCGCTCGACCGCGACGCTGTTCCACGGCTCACCCACGCAGATCCCGTCGACCTCGCCCGCCTCCAGCGCATCGGCGCAGAACGGCGGCGGGACGGTGGCGATCTCGACGTCCTTGTCCGGCCGGATTCCGCACGCGGCCAGCCAGTACCGCAGCATGTAGTTGTGGGTCGAATAGCGGTGCACCACCCCGAAGCGCAGCGGATTGCCCGCCGCGACCCGCGCATCGGCAATGACCTTGAGCGCCGCGCCGACCGCCGCGGGATCGCCCAGCCGGCCCGCCGGGGCGACTTGCGCGGCGAGATCGGGGCGCAGCGTGACCGCGTTGCCGTTGAGCCCCAGGACGAACGGCACCGACAGCGGCTGGGCCGGCCGCCCGCGCCCCAGGGTCGTCGCGATGGCGAGCGGGGCAACCATGTGCGCGGCATCGGTGTGGCCGTAGAGCAGCCGGTCGAGCACCGTCGCCCAACTCGTGTCCTTGATGAAGTCGAGCGTCAGCCCCTCGTCCTCGGCAAAGCCATGCTCGCGCGCCAGGATCGGCAGGCAGGCATCGACCAGCGGGACGAACCCAATCTTCAGCGCCAGGCTCATCGCTTTTGCCCCATCAGGTTCGGGCCTCCCATCAACTTGTGTGCGGTGACGATGGCGTCGGCGATGTCGGCAATTCGCTTGCCCTGGCTCATCGCGGCGTTGCGCATTTCGGCATAAGCCGTGGGTTCGGACAAGCCCCGGCTGTCCATCAGGATGCGCTTGGCCGCGTCGATCGTCTCACGCTCGGCCAGCTTGCCCTTGGCCTCGGCGAGGTCCGACTGCAGCCGGGCAAACGCATTGAAGCGCCGCACCGCCAGGTCGAGCAGCGGGCGGATACGGTGCGCGGCGAGCCCGTCGACGACATAAGCCGAGACCCCGGCGTCGATCGACGCGCCGATCGATTCCTCGTCGCTTTCGTCCACGAACATCGCGATCGGCTTGTCCAGCACGCGGCTGACCGCGAAGTATTCCTCGAGCACGTCGCGCGACGGGTTGCCCAGATCCATCAACACGATGTCGGGCGCGATTTCCCCGATCCGCGCGACCAGCCCGCGCCGCTCCGTGACGACGAAAATCTCGCAGCCCTCGACCGCCACCAGGCCTTCCTGGATCACCGAGGCGCGCGCGGCGCTTTCATCGATTACGGCAATACGCATATCGCGTTGTGCAGTGCGTCATAGGTCCGAGGCAAGGCTAAAGCGCGTTTCCCGCATACGCCCGCGTTATCCCACATTATGGATTAACCTCCATATTGTGGGCTCGATTGCGACAATCTGATACTTGACAGAATCCCCTGTACGGCGAAGGTCGCGGCGATGATTTCAGGTGCTTTCCCGGCTCGCCAGTGGCCTCACGCTCGCGCGTCGAAGGTGGGTGCCTGCGCATCGAACGTGGCCGCGAATGCGCCGCGGATCGGTGTGCGCGGCTTGATTGCCCTTGCCGCCGTGCTCCTGCTCGCCGCGTGCGGATCGCAGGCCCAGCAATCGGGTGCGGGAAAGCGCGGTCAAGGCGGTCCGGCCCAGGTCGGCTTCGTCGTCGTCAACCCCGGCCCCGTGCCGGTCCAGACCACGCTGTCGGGCCGGGTCAACGCGTTCCGCACGGCCGATGTCCGCCCCCAGGTCAGCGGCGTGATCCACCGCCGGCTGTTTACCGAGGGGCAACTCGTCCGCCAGGGCCAGCCGCTCTACCAGATCGATCCCAGCCTTTACGAGGCGTCGGTCGCGCAAGCCTCGGCCAACCTGGCAAGCGCGTCGGCTTCCGCCGAAGCCGCCCGGGTCAAGGCCAACCGCTACAAGCCACTCGCCGCCGCGCAGGCGATCTCGCAGCAGGACTATACCGATGCCGCCGCCCAGGCACGCCAGGCGCAAGCTTCGGTCGCGCAGACTCGCGCGGCGCTCAACACCGCCCAGATCAACTTGCGCTTCACCACCGTCCCGGCGCCGATCAGCGGCCGGATCGGCCGCTCGCTGTTCACCGAAGGGGCGCTCGTCACCGGCAACCAGGCCGATCCGCTCGCGGTGATCTCGACCCTCGATACGGTGTTTGTCGACATCCAGCAGTCGAGCGCGGAAATGCTCACGCTGCGCCGCTCGCTGGCCGGCGGCGGAGCCCTGCCGCCCGGCGCGGCCGTTACCCTGACCCTGGAAGACGGTAGCGCCTATGGCCTGACCGGCACGATCCAGTTCTCCGAAGTCACGGTGAACGAGGCGACCGGCACGGTCACCTTGCGCGCCAAGTTCCCCAATCCGCAAGGCACCCTGATGCCGGGCATGTTCGTGCAGGCGATGTTCCAGCAGGCGATCGAGCCCAACGCCTTCCTGGTGCCGCAGCAAGCGTTGCAGCGCGATTTCGGCGGGGAAGCCTTCGTCTACGTGGTCGGCCCGGGCAACAAGGTCGACACGCGCACCATTACCACCGGGCGGACCTTCGGCGGGAACTGGGTCGTCACTGCCGGACTCAAGCCGG
>JBDSOM010000171.1:0-6121 GCA_039914785.1 Novosphingobium sp. | reverse complement strand
CGCTTTGCTCGGCCGCCTCGATCATCGCGAGGCCGATCCTGTCCTTGATCGAGCCTCCCGGATTGGCGCGCTCGCACTTCACCCATACCTCGTGGTCGGGAAACAGGCGGGACAGGCGAACATGCGGGGTATTGCCGATAGTGGCGAGGATGGAATCCGCTTTCATGTCGCTTGCTCCTTGGGGGGAAGTTCTTCGCTGGCTCGACGATACTGGGGAGCGAACGTCCTTGCGTTGCGGAGCTCAGGAAACATCACCGCCCAAAGTATCGTGACTATTATCGCACCGGTGCCGCCGAAAACAACCGCCCCGGTCGCGCCGAGCAACGCCGCGGCAACGCCGGATTGCATTTCGCCAAGTTCGTTGGAGGCGGAAATCGCCAGGCCCGAGATTGCCGAGACTCTTCCGCGCACATGATCGGGGGTATTGAGCTGGACCAGGCTCGACCGGACATAGACAGAGAGCATGTCAGCCGCGCCGAGCAGCGCCAGCATCATCAGGGAGAGAACGAAATGGCGGGAGAGCCCGAAGCCGATCGTCGCCAGGCCATAGCCCGCCACGCCCAGCAGCATCTTGTTGCCGACGTTATGCGCCATGGGCCGCCACGATAGGATAACCGCAACCAGCGCCGCCCCGACCGCGGGCGCGCCGCGCATGATCCCAAGACCCTCCGAGCCGACGTGGAGAATGTCGCGGGCGAAGACCGGGAGTAGGGCGGTGGCACCGCCCATCAGCACCGCGAACAAGTCGAGCGTTACGCACCCCAGCAGAAAGCGCTCGTTCCAGACATACTTGAACCCGTCCATGATCTGGCGGACCGGGTGCTGGTCGCGGTTTCCTTCGTGGAGCGGCAGCTTGCGGATCGACAAAACGCTCGTCAGGGTGATCAGCAACAGGCCGGCGGAGGTCCAGTACGGCGCGTCGGGCGCTAACGCGAACAACAGGCCCGCGGTCGCAGGCCCGACCACCGAGCCGACCTGCCACGCGATCGAGCTCATCGCGATGGCGCGCGGGATCAGGCTGGTGGGGACAACATTGGGGACGATCGAGCTCAGCGCCGGGCCGACGAACACCCGCGCGGAACCATGCAGAGCCGCCAGCACGTAAAGCAACGGCAGCGTCATCGCGTCGGCATGGGCGGCGAACGCGAGGCAAAGCGCGATGAAGAGATCAACCCCGCCCGCCAGGGCTCCGACGAAGCGGCGATCGAACCGGTCGGCCACGATGCCCGCGACAGGGGTCAGGAAGAACAACGGGATGAACTGGACCAGCCCGAGCAGGCCGAGTTGAAACGCGGCCTGGGCCATCCCCATGCCATAGTCGGTCCGGGCAACGTCGTAGAGCTGGTAGCCGATGATGACGACCATGCCGGTCGTCGCCAGGACCGAGGAAAACCGGGCCAGCCAGAACAACCTGTAGTCGCGGAAATGCAGGGGGGATGTCGGCTCGCTCACGGTGTACCGCATGGCATTCGCCCACGGCTTTGCCAAGCGAGCCGATAATTTCCCCTAGTAAAGCAAGCCTTCGTTCACCGCCTCAACGGCTCCGCCGCAGGCGCGGATTGGGCTGCAGCTGGTCGATCAGCCCGACGAAGTCGTCGAGCCGCAAAATCCGCTCGAACTGGAAGCCCGCGCGATCCTCGGTGCTCCAGATCATGTGCGATTCAATCCGGCCGATACCCGGCAGACGAATGGTGATCCGCTCGCCCCGGGTCAATCCGCTCTGGCCCTCGGTCATGAAACCGTGCGCCGAGATGTTGACGATATGCATATGCACGTCGCCAAGTTGGCGGTGTTCGCCGATAACCGGGAAATCCACCGGGTGGCGAGCTGCGCGGCGCAGATCCGTTACGGATAGTTGTGCTCCAGCGACCATTCTCACCTCTGTATAATCACGTTTTTCGGTGAGGTCATTTGGCACAGGAATGGCGAACAAACGGTAAATTCCGGCAAAAACTTGCCGCTAGCTTGCCGGGCGGAGCACCCCATGCTTCTTCTTGCCGGCGGAGATGCGAGATTCTCCTGCATTACCGGGCACATGATAGCCCTCGTCCGAGATGGCTGCACCGTCGATCTTGGCACCGCCACCGGCAACCAGCCGTTTCGCTTCGCCTCTGCTTGCCGCAAACCCGATACCGACTAGCGCATCGAGGATCGAAACCCCTGCGGCGGGGAGGGTGAACACCGGCAGATCGGCACCGACTCCGCCCTCGGCAAATGTCGTGGCCGCAGTGGCCTCTGCAGTCGTCGCAGCCTCGTCACCCCGACACAGCCTGGTGACCTCGTTGGCCAACACGACCTTGGCGGCGTTGATCTCGCTGCCGGGCAGCGTCTCGAGGCGGGCGATCTCGGCCATCGGCAAATCGGTGAACAACCGCAGGAACTTGCCGACGTCGCGATCGTCGCAATTGCGCCAGAATTGCCAGAAATCGTAAGCCGGCAGCGAGTCTTCGTTGAGCCACACGGCGCCCGCAGCGGTCTTGCCCATCTTGGCACCGTCGGCGGTGGTGAGCAGCGGTGTGGTCACCCCAAAGAGCTCCGCCCCGTCCATCCTCCGGCCCAGCTCGACGCCGTTGATGATGTTGCCCCACTGGTCGGACCCGCCCATCTGCAGCCGCGCGCCGGCGGTCTGGGACAAGTGTCGGAAGTCGTAGCCTTGCAGGATCATGTAGTTGAATTCGAGGAAAGTCATCGGCTGCTCGCGTTCGAGCCGCAGCTTGACCGAATCGAAGCTCAGCATCCGGTTGACCGTGAAGTGCGTACCGACCTGCTGAAGCAGTTCGATATAACCGAGCTTGCCGAGCCAATCGTGGTTGTTGACGATTACCGCATCGGTTGGGCCATCACCGAACTTGAGCAGGCGCGCGAAGATCGTCCGGATCGAGGCGATGTTGGCCTCGATCGTTTCGTCGCTCAACATCTTGCGGCTTTCGTCGCGCCCGGTGGGATCACCGATCCGCGTGGTCCCGCCACCCATCAGCACGATCGGCTTGTGCCCGGCCTGCTGGAGCCGGCGCAGCAGCATGATTGAAACCAGATTGCCGATGTGGAGCGATGGCGCGGTTGCATCGAAGCCGATATAGCCGGGCACGACCTGCGTCGCCGCCAGGGCATCGAGCCCGGTCGCGTCGGTCTGCTGATGGATGTAGCCACGCTCGTCGAGCAGGCGGAGCAGGGATGATTTATAGTTGGTCATGGCGGCCTCAAGTAGCGGGCGCCGCCTAGCACGTGGGATTGCAGTTGGAAACGCACACACTCGTCGCGCACATCGACCACCCACCGCTCGCGGTGCGCAAGATCGAGGCGCGGGTGGTCTCGATCGATCCCAGCTGGCTCCGCTTGCGCTGGCGAATCGAAGGCGCAGAGCGCGTCGTGCTGCCCCGTTTCGCGGGCAAGGGCCGCGCCGATGGGCTGTGGAAGACGACGTGCTTCGAATTCTTCCTTCAGCCGCTGGGAAGCAACGCCTACATTGAGTTCAATTTGTCGCCCTCCGAACGGTGGGCGGCCTACGACTTCACCAGTTACCGCGCCGGGATGGCCGAGCGGCCGCTGCCGCACGAACCGACCTGCACCGCGCGGGTGGGGCAGAGCATGATGATCTTCGATGCCGCGGTGCCTGCCGCCAGTTTACCGCAGTTGCCCTGGCGCTACGGGCTCAGCGCGGTGATCGAGGAGCAGGGCGGGGTTATCTCGTACTGGGCGATCGCTCACCTGGACGGAAAGCCCGATTTCCACGCCCCGGCTTGCTTCGCCGGAGAGCTTCCGGCACCCAGCGCCGCATGAACTTCGGTATCGATCGCCTGCTGGCGGACCCCGCTCTGCGCAAGCCCTTCGCAGGCAAGCGCGTCGCGCTCGTCGCGCATCCGGCCTCCGTTACGGCGGACCTCACCCATTCGCTCGATGCGCTCATCGCTGCGGGGGTGAAGGTCACCTCCGCGTTCGGTCCGCAGCATGGGCTCAAGGGCGACAAGCAGGACAACATGGTCGAGACCGCGGACGAACTCGATCCGCACTACGGCATCCCGGTGTTCAGCCTCTACGGCGAAGTGCGCCGCCCGACGGCGGCGATGATGGACACGGCGGATATCTTCCTGTTCGACCTCCAGGACCTCGGTTGCCGGATCTACACTTTCGTGACGACACTGCTTTATCTGCTCGAGGCGGCTGCGGAGCACGGCAAGGCGGTGTGGGTGCTCGATCGCCCCAATCCGGCAGGCCGCCCGATCGAAGGCACTTTGCTCCTGCCGGGTCAGGAAAGCTTCGTCGGCGCCGGACCGATGCCGATGCGCCACGGCCTGACGCTGGGCGAAATGGGGCGTTGGTTCGTCGAGCACTTCGGCCTCGACGTCGACTATCGCGTCGTCGCAATGGACGGCTGGCTGCCCGACGCCGCGCCTGGTTTCGGCTGGCCGGACAACCGCATCTGGATCAACCCGAGCCCCAATGCCGCCAATCTCAATATGGCCCGTGCCTACGCGGGCACCGTCATGCTCGAAGGCGCGACGCTGAGCGAAGGCCGCGGCACCACGCGCCCGCTCGAGGTGCTGTTCGGTGCCCCCGATGTCGATGCCAAGGCGGTTCTCGCCGAGATGAACCGCTTCGCGCCCGAGTGGCTTGCCGGCTGCGGCTTACGCGAATGCTGGTTCGAACCGACGTTTCACAAGCACGCCACAAGCTTGTGCAACGGCCTGATGATCCATGCCGAGGGTGGCTTCTACGATCACCACGCGTTTCGGCCGTGGCGGCTGCAAGCGCTGGCGTTCAAGGCGATCCGGCGGCTTTATCCGGATTACGCGCTCTGGCGCGATTTCCCCTATGAGTATGAACTGACCCGCCTGGCGATAGACGTGATCAACGGTGGACCGGCGTTGCGCGAATGGGTCGACGATGGCGCGGCCGAGGCGGGCGATCTTGAACGGATCGCCGGAGCGGATGAAGCGGCGTGGGCGGAGCGGGTCAAGCCGCTGCTCATCTACGGATAGACAGCGGGGGCAGGGGCATGACCAAGCGCGGATCGAAGCTGGGGCTGACTCTGGGTGTGCTGCTCGTCGTCTACATCTTCAACTTCCTCGACCGGCAGATCGTGACGATTCTGGCCGAGCCGATCGCCAGGGACCTGGGGCTGAGCGACACCCAGATTGGCGTGCTGACCGGGCTGTCTTTCGCGCTCCTTTATTCCACGCTCGGCCTGCCGATCGCGCGCCTGGCGGATCGTCCCACGACCGACCGGGTCAAGCTGATCGCCATCGCCGTTGCGGTGTGGTCGGTCGCAACCGCGTTGTGCGGCGGCGCGCGCAGTTTCCTCCAACTGGCCGCGGCGCGCGTCTTCGTCGGCATCGGCGAGGCGGGTGGGACCCCGCCGGCGCACTCGCTGATCACCGATGTCGCCGCGCCCGAAAAGCGCGCGAGGGCATTCGCGATCTACCAGCTCGGGCCGCCGATCGGCGGGTTGATCGGCATGGTCCTCGGCGGCTTTCTGGCCGGCAGCGTGGGTTGGCGGGCCGCATTCGTCGTCGTGGGCCTGCCCGGACTGGTGCTCGCGGTTCTCGTCGTCGTGTTCCTGCGCGATCCCCGCCGGGATGCCGGACCGGCCCG
The DNA here is from genome assembly GCA_039914785.1 of Novosphingobium sp. Classification (GTDB taxonomy): domain Bacteria; phylum Pseudomonadota; class Alphaproteobacteria; order Sphingomonadales; family Sphingomonadaceae; genus Novosphingobium. The sequence goes on along the minus strand of JBDSOM010000171.1, from coordinate 529 downwards.
GGAAGCAAAGCCGCTGCCGCTTGGTGAAGCCCTCCGCCAGATCGTGCGCTCCAAGGCGATGCGGCTGCTCCTGGTCACCGCCGGCTTCGCTTCGTTCGCGACGTACGGCGTGCTGATCTGGACGACGATCTTCTTCCAGCGCAGCCACGGCTTGACCCCGGCCGAGACCGGGTTGTGGTTTGGCCTGGTGAACGGCATCGGCAGTATCCTCGGCGTCTGGCTCGGCGGCCAGATCGGCGATCGCCACCGCGCCAAGGGCAAGCAGCACCTCCTGACCATCCCCGCGCTGGCGCAAATTCTCTCCGTCCCGTTCCTGCTCGGCGCGCTGCTCATGCCGGACTGGCGGCTGTCGATGGTCCTGTTCTTTCCGGCGATCGTGCTCAACTGGCTTTACGTCGCGCCGTACTACAGCGCGGTTCAGGGCCTGGTCCCGCCCGCGACCCGCGCCGTCGCCAGCGCCGCCATCCTCACCGTCGCCACCGCAGGGCACCCACGCCGTGAATGCCACCCTCGGCGGTTACCACTGGCG
>JBDSOM010000108.1:0-3788 GCA_039914785.1 Novosphingobium sp. | reverse complement strand
CGATCACGACCTGATCGAGCGGCTTTTGAGCGCCCCGCTTGGTGACTTGCTCGCCGAAGCGCGCCAGCGCCGCGACACCCGCGGAGGTGCAGTAGCTTCGGCTCGGACGACGTATTCGCGCAAGGTGTTCATTCCGCTGACCCGGCTTTGTGCCGACGTGTGTCACTACTGCACCTTCGCCACGACGCCTTCGCAGCTCCACGCGCCGTACCTTTCGCCGGCCGAAGTGCTCGAGATCGCGCGCGCTGGGCAGGCGGCGGGCTGCAAGGAGGCGCTGTTCACGCTGGGTGACGCACCCGAACGGCGCTATGGCGCGGCGCGGGACTGGCTGGCCGAGCGCGGGTTTGGCCGGACGATCGACTACGTGCGGCACTGCGCCGAACTGGTGTTGAACGAGACCGGCTTGCTGCCGCACATCAACGCCGGGCTGATGAAGGAAGCCGACTTCGCTTCGCTACGTCCGTTCGCGCCCTCGGCGGGCCTGATGCTCGAAACGCTGTCCGATCGCCTCTGCGAGAAAGGCGAGGCCCATCACGGATCGCCGGACAAGGTTCCGGCGCTGCGGATGGCCTCGCTCGAAGCCGCCGGCCGCGCGAGGATGCCAATCACCAGCGGGATCCTGGTCGGGATCGGCGAGACCCGGCGGGAGCGGATCGAGGCGCTGCTCGCGCTGCGGGACCTGAACCGCACCCACGGCCACTTGCAGGAAGTCATCGTCCAGAACTTCTGCCCCAAGCCCGGCACCCGGATGGCGCAAGCCGCCGAAGCGAGCGAGGCCGATTTCCTGCGCGCGGTCGCCGCCGCCCGGATCGTGCTGGACGACGCGGTTTCCGTGCAAGCGCCGCCGAACCTGAACGGCGAGCGGCTGGTCGAACTGCTCGACGCCGGGATCGACGATTGGGGCGGCATCTCCCCGGTCACCCAGGACCACGTGAACCCCGAGGCGCCGTGGCCCGAGATCGCCCTGCTGGAAGAGGTCTGCGCCGCTTATGGCCGGCCGTTGGTGGAGCGCCTGACGATCTATCCCCGCTTCGTCGCGACCGACGAACGCCAGTGGATCGATCCGGCGTTGCGCCCGGCCGTGCTCAAGCTCTCGGACTCGGAAGGCCTGGCCCGCGACAGCGTGTGGAGCCCGGGCGTGACCGGCCCCGTTCCCGCCAGCCCGCAATTCCCGCTCGGCCGCATCGTGCCGGGACCGACCGCACCGCAGTTGCACCGCACCCTCGACCGCGCGGCCAGCGGCAACGAACTGTCGTCCGCAGAGATCGTCTCGCTGTTCGCCACCCGCGGCGCGGCCGCCCAGGCGGTGGTCGAGGCGGCGGACGCGCTGCGGCGAGCGGTGAACGGCGACGAGGTGACCTATGTGGTCAACCGCAACATCAACTATACCAATATCTGCACCCACACGTGCTCGTTCTGCGCGTTCTCCAAGACCAGCAGCAAGGGCGGCTTGCGCGACAAGCCCTACAACCTGGACCTCGAGGAGATCGCCGAACGCGCCCGCGTGGCCGTGGCCAAGGGCGCGACCGAAGTGTGCCTCCAGGGCGGCATCCACCCCAGCTATACCGGCGAGACCTATCGCTCGATCGTTCGCGCGGTGAAGGACGCCTGCCCGGGCCTCCACGTCCACGCGTTCTCGCCGCTCGAAGTGACGCAAGGCGCGAAGACGCTGGGGCTATCCATCCGCGATTATCTGCTGATGCTGAGGGACGAAGGGCTAGGCTCTTTGCCCGGCACCGCTGCCGAAATCCTCCACGATGATATCCGCCGCCAGATCTGCCCGGACAAGCTGACCAGCGACGAATGGCTTGGGGTGGTTCGCGACGCGCATTCGGTCGGCATCCCGACGACTTCGACGATCATGTACGGCCATCTCGAACGGCCCGAGCACTGGGCGGCGCACTTGCTTGCACTGCGGCGGCTGCAGCAGGAGACCGGCGGCTTCACCGAGTTCGTGCCGCTGCCGCTCGTCCACATGGAGGCCCCGTTCTACCGCAAGGGCCAGAGCCGCAAGGGACCGAGCTGGCGCGAGGCGCTGATGATGCACGCGGTGGCGCGGATCGTGCTCACCGGGCAGATCGATTCGATCCAGTGTTCGTGGGTAAAGCTCGGCGTCGATGGCGCCGCGGCTGTACTGGCGGCGGGGGCGAACGACCTGGGCGGCGTGCTGATGAATGAAAGCATCAGCCGCGCGGCCGGTGCTGCCCACGGTCAGGAACTGACCGTCGATAATCTCGCAGACGTCGCCCGCTCGGCCGGCCGCACGCTGCGTCAGCGCACGACGCTCTACAAGCTCGTCGCTGCTGAACGACCGAGCAGACAGATTGTCGATTGGACTCTCTAAAAACCCTAGACAGGAGGTTTGCAAATGGCGTCCATCGGAATAATCGGCGGCACCGGCCATCTCGGCAAAGCGGTCGCCCGCCGGCTCGTCAAAGCCGGTCATGATGTGACGATCGGCTCGCGCACCGCCGACAAGGCCCAGGTCACCGCGGATGAAATCTGCGCGGCTGGGTCGGGCGAGAATTCAGCAGTTGCCGCGGGTAAGGATGTCGTCATCGTGACCGTGCCTTACGCCTCTCAGGCCGACACGTTGACGCAGATCGCCCCGCTTGTCGGCTCCGCCATCGTCGTCGACACCACCGTTCCGCTGGTCCCGCCCAAGGTTATGCGCGTCCAGCTGCCCGCCGCAGGTTCCGCGGCGCTGGAAGCCAAAGCTCTGCTTGGTGAGGACGTGCGGTTCGTCACGTCGTTTCATAGCGTTGCTGCGCATATCCTTGATACCGATTCGAAAGTCGATTGCGACGTTCTGGTATTCAGCGACGATGTCGAGGCCCGCGAAGTCATAATCGGCCTCGTCGGCGACATGGGCATGCGCGGCCTGTCGGGTGGTGCGCTGGCCAATTCGGCCGCGGCCGAAGCGCTGACTTCGATCCTAATCTACATGAATAAGACTTATGGCGCGGATGGCGCCGGTGTACGCTTCACCGGATTGACCAAAGCCGCAGCGTACTGATGTCCTGCTGGGTCGTCATCCCGGTCAAGGCGCCCGACAAGGGCAAGCAACGCTTGGCCGGGGTGCTTGGCGAGACCGCCCGGCGCCAGCTCGTGCGGGCGATGCTTGGTAACGTGGCCGCCGCGGCACAGGCAGCGGTGACGACAGAGCGAGCTCTGATCCTCGGGCCGTCGGCACATGGCTTCGACCTGCCGTTGCTGGGCGATCCCGGCGGGGGGCTCGACGCTGCGCTGGCCTCGGCCTTGGCAGAGGCGGAGCGTGGGGGCGCGACCCGAGTGGTATTCCTCGCGGGCGATCTCCCGCAGGTTACCGCGCGCGACGTCGAACTGCTGTCGTTGGGACCGGACCGCTCGGTCGCCGTCGCGCCCGATCGTCACGGCACCGGCACCAATGCGATCTCGCTGCCGCTGCCGGCAGCACGCGGCTTCACTTTCAGCTTTGGGCCCGACAGCTTCGCATTGCACAGCGAGGAGGCTAGGCGGATCGGGCTGGAGCTGGAAACCATCCAGAGCAACGGACTGATGCGCGACATCGACGAACCGGCGGATCTGCCCGATGCCACCGGGCTCACGGGAGACTAGAGCATGGACTAGGGAACGCCCGACCTGATCGGCCAAGCGGCCCTGGTGACCGGGGGCGGCGGAGGGATTGGTCGGGCCATCGCCATTTGCCTCGCCGCGCACGGCGCCGACGTTGCGGTGATGGACGTCATCCCCGACCGTTGCGATGAAACCGTCGTCCGGATCGCCGAGCTGGTCCCCGCCGGCCTCGC
>JBDSOM010000012.1:0-14483 GCA_039914785.1 Novosphingobium sp. | reverse complement strand
GCCCAGCATGCCGGCAGTCCGCCAAGCCATCCTTGACCATCTGTCGCGACCGCCGCCTGGCCAATGTCCGCGATGCGGATGCTCCCTATCAAACGCTCCAATCTCACTTCTGCCAAAGTAGTGCTAGTGCTATATCGGCCCACTATAGGGACGTCAGCGCTATATAGACGGCTGCAAAAGGAGGGAGCGCAGTTTCGTCACCACCATTCACCGAGACAAGGACTTCCGCAGAGCGGGGGACTAAAGCCAGGGCCTGCGGTTTGTGACCCAGGTTGAAAATGCAGCGAACCTGCGTTCCCGCAGCGAGCCGGTCGAAAGACAGTAGATCTCCCTCGCACTTGAGATTTTCCAGCGTGCCGTATCGCAGGGCTGTATTGCGTCTTCGCAACGCCAAATATTTGCGGGTAGCAAACAGCGAGGATGACACATCGCTTTCCTGACGGGCAACTGAGCGCCCCAGGTTCTGCGCACTGTATGGCAGCCAGGGCGTTTCGGTCGAGAACCCGCCTTCGCTCGTCCACGGCATGGGTGTCCGAGCGCCGTCGCGGGACAGCGTCAGAGGCCAGTTGGCAATGGCCTCGGGGTCCTGGAGTAGCGCGAAAGGAATTTCGTCCTGGTGCAGGCCAAGCTCCTCGCCTTGGTAGAGAATGACGTTGCCCCGCAGGGCCGCGAGCAGCGCCAGCTTCATTTTCACGAAGCGATCGGCGTCCTGCGGCTCACACCACCTCGATACCGCGCGCGGAGCATCGTGGTTCTCGAATGCCCAGGTCGGCCAGCTCTCGCCCTCGCTCCAGCGCTCGATGATGGCCTTGGCGGATAGCGGGGTCAGTTCCGGCGCGTAGAGGAGGTCGAAACCGTACGCGCTGTTCAGCCGACCCTCCTGCGTAAACGTCCGCATCTCGGCATACGCGCGGTCTCCGCCGACTTCGGCAACGGTGTATATTTCCCCGAACTCATCGCATGTCCCCCGAATGCGTTCGATGAAGTCGATGATCTCGGGTTGCGATTGGCTGTAGACCTTGTCCTGGAAGTCGAAAGGACGCGTCCGTACCTGCCCGGTGTCTGCCGCCGGCGGGTTGTCGCGCAACTGGCGATCGTGCATCGCATGGTTGAGCGCATCGAGGCGAAATCCATCGACGCCCCGTTCCAGCCAGAACCGCGCAACACCAAGGAGGGCGTCTTGTACTTGTGGGTTGTGGACATTGAGTTGCGGCTGCTCCTTCAGGAACGTGTGCATGTAATACTGCTGCCGCCGCGCATCCCAGGTCCACGCGGGGCCGCCGAAGACCGATTGCCAGTTGTTCGGAGGCGTCCCGTCACCTTTCGGGTCGGCCCACACATACCAATCGGCGCGGGCGCCATCCCGCCCAGCACGGCTTGCCTCGAACCACGGGTGCAAATCCGAGGTATGCGCGAAGATCTGGTCGATAATGACCTTGAGGCCCAAGGCGTGGGCCTTGGCGATCAGCGTGTCGAAATCGGCGAGCGTGCCGAATACCGGGTCGACGTCACAGTAGTCCGACACATCATAACCAAAGTCGCGCATAGGCGACGTGAAGAATGGTGAGATCCAGATGCCGTCGACGCCCAGCGAAGCCACGTAATCGAGCCGCTGCGTGATCCCCGCGAGGTCGCCGATGCCGTCGCCGTTGCTGTCCTGGAAACTGCGCGGATAGATCTGGTAGATCGCCGCCCCCCGCCACCATGGCGCTTCATCAGTCATCGCGCGTCCCTACTTCTGCCGCCACCACTCACTTGCTAGCACACGACGACCACAAGCGTATGCTGCATTGCAACAATCGCCTTGTCGAAGACCCGTTCTATCCCTTAGCTAATGGAACGGAGGCTCATCGAGGAAAGGAGTCGCTACCACGCGGCTCGCCAACGAGAGGCCGACGAATACCCAGCCGGCACACCTTGCCTGCCGGACCCTGCAGGAAGTGGAGCTTCGCCTTGGCCGCCAATCCCCGTTCCGAAATCGCCAGCCTCGACGCCCGGATCGTCGATGTCCTGCGTCACCGCGTTGGCAAGGACGAGCGTGCCGCGAAGCCGCACGATTGGTTCAACGCAGCCGTCCTGAGCTTACGCGACGAGATCATCGATCGATGGATGGAATCGACCCGCAAAACTTATGCCGAGAACGGTAAGCGGGTCTATTACCTCAGCCTGGAGTTCCTGATCGGGCGGCTGCTGCGCGATGCGCTGTCGAACATGGGACTTACCCGCGAGATGGAGCAGGCCTTGCGCGTCAACGGCCTCGACCTGGCCAATCTCGAGGAAATGGAGCCTGATGCAGCACTCGGCAATGGCGGCCTCGGCCGGCTCGCGGCCTGCTTCATGGAGAGTCTCGCCAGCCTGGACATCCCGGCATACGGCTACGGTATCCGTTATGTGAACGGCATGTTCCGCCAGCGCATCGACGACGGCTGGCAGGTCGAACTGCCCGAAACCTGGCTGGCTCACGGCAATCCCTGGGAATTCGACCGGCGCGAAAGCGCCTATCGCGTCGGCTTCGGCGGCGAGGTCATCGCGGACGAAGATAGCGCCGCGTGGCACCCCGCCGAGGAAGTCGAAGCATCCGCGGTCGACACCCCGGTGGTGGGCTGGCGCGGCAAGCGCGTGAACACGCTGCGGCTGTGGACCGCCAGCGCTCTCGACCCGATCCGCCTCGACACGTTCAACGCCGGCGACCATGTCGGTGCGCTGGTCAACGAAGTGCGCGCCGAAAGCCTCGTGCGCGTGCTCTATCCGGCCGATTCCAACGCCGCCGGACAGGAGCTGCGGCTGCGACAAGAGTATTTCTTCACCTCCGCCTCGATCCAGGACATCGTCCGCCGCCACGTCCAGTACAACGGCGGCGACATCCGCACCCTGCCCGCAAAGGCCGCGATCCAGCTCAACGATACGCATCCTGCAGTCGCGGTGGCTGAACTGATCCGGCTGATGGTCGACATCTACGGACTGGAGTTCGACGAGGCGCTCGAGTTAACGCGCGCCACGGTTGGCTACACCAACCATACGCTCCTGCCCGAGGCGCTGGAATCGTGGCCGCTGCCGCTGTTCGAGCGGCTGCTGCCGCGCCACATGCAGATCATCTACGCGATCAACAGCCGCGTCCTGCGCGAAGCCCGCAAGGCTGGGCTGGACGAAGCTGCGGTCTCGGCCATTTCCCTGATCGACGAAGGCGGCGACCGCCGTGTGCGAATGGCGAACCTCGCTTTTACAGGCGCCCACAGCGTCAACGGAGTGGCCGCACTCCACACCCAGTTGATGAAGGAAACGGTGTTTGCCGACCTTCACCGACTGTACCCTGAAAAGATCAACAACAAGACCAATGGCGTGACCCCGCGGCGCTGGCTGCAGCAATGCAATCCTGGGCTGACCTCGGTCATTCAGGACGCAATCGGCCCGGGCTTCCTGGACGACACCGAAAAGCTCGCCGACCTGAACAAGCTCGCCGACGACGCGGCGCTGGGCGAGCGCATCGCCCAAGTGAAGCGCAACAACAAGGTCGCGCTGGCTGCCCATCTCAAGGATCTGACCGGCGTGCGGCTCAATCCCGATGCTCTGTTCGATGTCCAGATCAAGCGCATCCATGAATACAAGCGCCAACTGCTGAACTTGGTCGAGACCGTTGCGCTCTATGATCAGATTCGCAGCCACCCCGAGCGCGACTGGGTGCCCCGGGTCAAGATCTTCGGCGGCAAGGCCGCGTCGAGCTATCACAATGCCAAACTGGTCATCAAACTGACCAACGACATCGCCCGGCGGGTCAATTCCGATCCTTCGGTCGGGGGCCTGCTCAAGGTCGTGTTCGTGCCCAACTACAATGTCAGCCTGGCCGAACGGATCATCCCGGCGGCAGATCTCTCCGAACAGATCTCGACTGCGGGGATGGAAGCCTCGGGCACTGGTAACATGAAGTTCGCGCTCAACGGCGCACTGACCATCGGCACCCTCGATGGCGCCAACATCGAGATCAAGGATCATGTCGGGGACGACAACATCTTCATCTTCGGCCTGACTGCCGAAGAAGTCGCACAGCGCCGCGCGAACGGCTATACCCCTCGCACAGTCATCGAGGAGTCGCCCGAATTGAGCCAGGCACTGCACTCCATCGCCTCGGGCGTGTTCTCACCCGATGACCCACAGCGCTACGCCGACCTGATGGGCGGCATCTACGACCACGACTGGTTCATGCTCGCCGCCGACTTCGATAGCTACGCCGCCGTCCAACGCGCGGTCGACGCGCGCTGGCAAAATCAGAAGTTGTGGCGCACCAATGCGATCCGTAACGTAGCCAACGTCGGGTGGTTCTCTTCGGATCGCACGATCGGCGAATACGCGCGGGATATCTGGGGAGTTTTGTGAAGCCACCCGCAGAGGCCATAACCGCACTGCTCGAAGGCACCCACGCCGATCCGTTCTCGTTATTGGGGGTCCACGAAGGCCCGCAGGGTGCGTTTGCCCGCGCAGTCCTTCCCGGCGCCGAGACGGCCGAAGCTCACGACATCTCCGGCAAGAAGCTCGGCAAGCTTGAGCGCGTCGACGATCGTGGGTTGTTCGAGGGTAAGGTCAAAGGTGCCAAGCGAAATGGACGTCAACCCATTCGCTATTTCTGCACTGCAGGAGACCACGAATGGTGGGTGACGGACGCCTACAGCTTCGGCCCCGTGCTCGGCCCGATCGATGACTTCCTGATCGCGCAAGGCGCGCACTTCCGGCTGTTCGACAAGATGGGCGCGCATCCGATCGAGCACGAAGGCGTCAGTGGAGTGCATTTCGCGGTCTGGGCGCCCAACGCGCGTCAGGTCAGCCTGGTCGGCGACTTCAACGACTGGGACCACCGCCGCCATCCGATGCGCCAGCGCAGCGACATCGGGGTATGGGAGATTTTCCTGCCCGACATCGCCGCGGGCCGCGCCTACAAGTTCCGGATCGTCGGTTCGGACGGCGCGGTGCTTCCGCTCAAGGCAGACCCTTACGCCTTCGCATCCGAACTGCGCCCCAGGACGGCATCGGTCATCGCCGTGCCGGGGAAGCCCGACGCCTGGGGCGACGCGGCCCACCGCGCGCATTGGGCGAGCGTCGATCCCCGGCGCGAGGCGATCTCGATCTACGAAGTCCATCCCGGATCGTGGCAGCGCGACGAGCACGGCTGGTTCCAGAGCTGGGACCAGATGGCCGAGACGCTGATCCCTTACGTCGTCGAGCTCGGCTTCACGCATATCGAGTTCCTGCCGGTCAGCGAACACCCTTACGATCCGAGCTGGGGCTATCAGACGACCGGGCTTTATGCGCCCTCCGCCCGGTTCGGGTCGCCCGACGGCTTCGCGCGGTTCGTCGACGGTGCCCACCGGGCGGGGCTGGGGGTGTTGATCGACTGGGTGCCTGCTCATTTCCCCACCGACGAGCATGGATTGGATCACTTCGACGGCACCGCGCTCTACGAGCACGAGGACCCCCGGCTTGGCTTCCATCCCGACTGGAACACTGCGATCTACAATTTCGGACGGCGCGAGGTGGCCAGCTTCCTGGTCAACAACGCGCTGTTCTGGGCCGCGCGCTATCATGTCGACGGCCTCAGGGTCGATGCGGTCGCCTCGATGCTATACCGCGATTATTCACGCCAAGCCGGAGAATGGATTCCGAACGACCAGGGTGGGCGCGAGAACTGGGAAGCGGTGGAGTTCCTCCGCGCGATGAACAAGGCGCTTTACGGCAGCCACGCCGGCATCCTGACGATCGCCGAGGAATCGACCGCCTGGCCTGGCGTCACCCTGCCCGCCTACGACGAAGGCCCACAGACCAACTTGGGCTTCGGGTTCAAATGGAACATGGGCTTCATGCACGACACGCTGGAGTACATGGCGCGCGATCCCATCCACCGCCGGTTTCACCATGGCGACATCACCTTCGGCCTGACGTATGCGTTCAGCGAGAATTTCGTCCTGCCGCTGAGCCACGACGAGGTCGTCCACGGCAAGGGCAGCCTGCTCGCCAAGATGAGCGGCGACGATTGGCAGCAGTTCGCCAACTTGCGCGCCTACTACGCGCTGATGTGGGGCTATCCTGGCAAGAAGTTGCTGTTCATGGGCCAGGAGTTCGCGCAACGCCGCGAATGGAGCGAGGAGCGCGCGCTCGACTGGGACTTGCTCGATGCGCCGGCCCACGCGGGGGTGAAGGCCCTGATCCGCGACCTCAACCGGGTCTACCGCGACAAGCCCGCGCTCCACGCCCGCGACTGCGAGGGGGATGGATTCGAATGGCTGATCGTCGACGATGCCGAAAATTCAGTGTTCGCCTGGCTGCGCAAGGCTCCGGGGGCAGCGCCGATCGCAGTTGTCAGCAACATGACGCCCAAGCTGCACGACGGCTACCGCTTGCACCTCCCTCGTGACGGAGTCTGGCGCGAAGTACTGAACAGCGACGCCGTGATCTACGGCGGCAGCGGCAAGGGCAATTTCGGGATGGTCATCGCTGAAGCAGGCGCGGCGCACGTGACGCTGCCACCGTTGGCGACAATCATGTTGGAATGGCTCGGATAAAAAGAAACTGGAAAGAGAGGACCCAATGAGGGATTCGTTCGGACAGCCGCTAGCCCGCGACGCGATGGCCTACGTCCTCGCCGGCGGTCGCGGCAGCAGGCTCATGGAACTGACCGACAACCGGGCCAAGCCGGCGGTCTATTTCGGCGGAGTATCGCGGATCATCGATTTCGCGCTGTCGAACGCGATCAACTCGGGCATCCGGCGGATCGGCGTCGCCACGCAGTACAAGGCGCATTCGCTCATCCGCCATATGCAGCGCGCCTGGAATTTCATGCGCCCGGAGCGCAACGAGAGTTTCGATATCCTGCCGGCGTCGCAGCGGATCGACGAACTGAACTGGTATGCCGGCACCGCCGACGCGGTTTACCAAAACCTCGACATCATCGAAAGTCACGCTCCCAAGTATATGGTTATCCTGGCCGGGGACCATATCTACAAGATGGACTACGAATTGATGCTGCGTCAGCACGTCAATTCGGGCGCGGACGTGACGATCGGCTGCCTCGTCGTCCCCCGCGAAGAAGCGAGCGGGTTCGGCGTCATGGCGGTCGGCGCAGACTACACCATCACCGCGTTCATCGAGAAGCCAGCGGACCCGCCCGCGATTCCCGGCGATCCGGACCATGCGCTGGCGTCGATGGGGATCTACGTCTTCGACACCCAGTTCCTGTTCGAACAACTGCGCCGCGATGCCGCAACGCCCGGCTCGACCCGCGATTTCGGCAGCGACATCATCCCATACATCGTCAAACACGGTAAAGCGGTTGCCCACCGGTTCGCCGACAGCTGCATTCGCGCGGCCGAGGAGATCGGCGAATACTGGCGCGACGTCGGCACGCTGGACGCTTACTTCGAGGCCAACCTCGACCTCACCGACATCGTGCCCAAGCTCAACATGTACGATCGCGACTGGCCGATCTGGACCGACCAGATCGTCGCCGCCCCCGCCAAGTTCGTCCACGATAACGAGGGGCGACGCGGGCATGCGATTTCCTCGCTGATCTCGCAGGATTGCATCGTCTCCGGCGCGGTGGCGCATCGCAGTCTGCTCTTCACCGGGGTCAAGATGGGCAGCTACTCCAGCGTCAATGAAGGGGTCATCCTGCCGTATTGCAACATCGGTCGCGGCGCCCGCTTGAGCCGCGTGATCGTCGATTCCGGGGTACGCATCCCCGAAGGCCTGATCGTCGGCGAAGATCCCGAGCTCGATGCCCGTCGTTTTCGCCGCACCGAAAAAGGCGTGTGCCTGATCAACAAATCGATGGTGGCAAATCTCGAATGACCCTGTCGGTCCTCTCCGTCGCCGCCGAAGCGGTACCACTGATCAAGACCGGCGGGCTGGCCGACGTGGCCGGGGCTCTGCCCGAAGCCGTCGCTCCCCATGGCATCGCGATGACCACCCTGCTGCCGGGCTATCCCGCGGTCATGGCCGCGCTGCGCCGGGGCAAGGTCCTGCATTCCTGGGATTCGCTGCTCGGCGAACCAGCCCGGCTGGTCGCGGGCAAGCTGGGTGCCTCGCCGCTGATCGTGCTCGACGCTCCGGCCTTTTTTGCGCGCGAGGGTGGTCCCTATGGAGACGGTGCCGGAAAGGACTGGCGCGATAACTGGCGGCGTTTCGCTGCGCTCGGCCGGGCGGCGGCGGACCTGGCCGGCGGTGTGGTCAGGGGCAGACGCTTCGACGTGCTGCATGCGCACGACTGGCAGGCGGCGATGGCGCCCGCCTACTTGCGCTTCGCCCCGCCCTCCGCTGCCCCCGCGATCCCCAGCGTGGTGACCATTCACAACATGGCCTTCCAGGGCCACTTCGGACCGGAGACGTTCGCGGGATTGGGCCTGCCCCCGGCCGCCTGGTCGGTGCACGGGGTGGAGTATCACGGCGGGGTCGGGTTCCTGAAGGCGGGGCTGGAAGCCGCGACCGCGATCACCACGGTCAGCCCCAGCTACGCTGCGGAAATCCGCCTCGCCGAGTTCGGCATGGGTCTCGAAGGGCTTATCGCCAGCCGGGGCGACCAGGTTTCGGGCATCGTCAACGGCATCGACACTGCGGTGTGGAACCCGGCGACCGATCCCGCGCTCCCGCAGAACTACACCGCCCGCTCATTGCCGAAGCGCCTGCTCAACAAGCGCGCGATCGAGGCCGAGTTCGGGCTCGAACCTGGCGGCGGTCCGATCTTCGCGGTGGTCAGCCGGCTGACCTGGCAGAAGGGCCTGGACGTGCTGATCGAGGCGCTTGACCACCTCGTCGGGATTGGCGGGCGGCTGGCGCTGCTGGGCTCGGGCGACCCGGCTATCGAAGCGGGCTTCCAGGCCGCCGCCATGCGCCACCCGGGTCGAATTGGGGTGCGCCTGGGCTACGACGAGGACTTGTCTCACCGCATGCAGGGCGGATGCGACGCGATCCTCGTCCCCAGCCGGTTCGAGCCTTGCGGCCTGACCCAGCTGTATGGGCTCGCCTATGGCTGCGTCCCCGTGGTTGCCCGCACCGGGGGACTGGCGGACACCGTCATCGACGCCAATCCCGCCGCGCTCGGTGCTGGCACGGCGACGGGCGTTCAGTTCAGCGGGATCCACTACAACGGCCTCGCGACGGCGCTCAGCCGGGCCGTCGCGCTCTATCGCGATGCGCCGACCTGGCACCAGGTCCAACGCAACGGGATGGCCTGCGACTTCTCGTGGAAGCGCAGCGGCCAAGCCTATGCCGACTTGTACGCCCGGCTCGCAGGAAAGACCGCATGATCCGCACCGTTCCCACTACCCCGTTTGGCGACCAGCGCCCCGGCACCTCGGGCCTGCGCAAGAAAGTGCGCGAGTTCCAGCAGCCGAACTACGCCGAGAACTTCATCCAGGCGGTGTTCGACGTCGCCCAGCGCGGCCATGGCGCGGCGCTGGTGATCGGCGGCGACGGGCGCTTTCACAACCGCGCGGTGATCAGCCAAGCGATCCGCATGGCGGCGGCCAACGGGTACAGCCGGATCCTGGTGGGACGCGGCGGAATCCTGTCCACCCCCGCCGCGAGCCACGCGATCCGCAAACACGGTGCATCTGGCGGGTTGATCCTGTCGGCCAGCCACAACCCTGGCGGCCCTGACGAAGACTTCGGCATCAAGTACAACACCGCCAACGGAGGACCAGCGCCCGAAAGCGTGACCGCGGCGATCTATGCGCGGACCCAGGTTATCGACCGCTGGCTCGTGTTCGATGCGCCCGACATCGACCTCGACCGGCTCGGGGTGATCATGGTGGGGAATCTGGTGGTCGAGGTGATCGACCCGGTCGCCGACTATGCCGATCTGATGGAAACCCTGTTCGATTTCGCCGCCATCCGCGCCGCTGTACGCTCCGGGCTGAGCATGGCGTTCGACGCCATGCACGCCGTAACCGGGCCTTACGCGCACGAAATCCTGGAGCGCCGCCTCGGCTTCGCGCCGGGCACGGTCCGCAACGGCACCCCGCTTGAGGATTTCGGGGGCCATCACCCCGACCCCAACCTGGTCCACGCGAAAGTCCTCTACGACCTGATGATGAACCCGGAGATGTCGCCCGCACTCGGCGCGGCATCGGACGGCGACGGGGATCGCAACCTGATCATCGGCAAAGGTCGCTTCATCACCCCGTCGGATTCGCTCGCGATGCTGGCCGCGAACGCACACTTCGCGCCGGCCTACGCAGGCGGGCTCAAGGGGATCGCCCGCTCGATGCCGACGAGCGCGGCAGCCGACCGCGTCGCCGAGGCGCTCGGCATTCCATGCTACGAGACCCCCACCGGGTGGAAGTTCTTCGGCAACCTGCTCGACGCGGGCCTGGCGACGATCTGCGGCGAGGAGAGCGCCGGCACCGGCTCCGACCACGTCCGCGAGAAGGATGGACTATGGGCCGTGCTGCTCTGGCTCAACATCCTCGCGGCGCGGGCCATCAGCGTGGAACACCTTGCCCAAGAACACTGGGCGCGCTTCGGCCGCAACTACTACGCGCGCCACGATTACGAGGCGATCGAAACGACGCGAGCCGACGCGCTCATGGCCGAGCTGAACCAGGCGCTTGCAACGCTACCGGGGCGCACGTTCGGCACGCTGGAAGTGGCGGCGGCCGACAGCTTTTCCTATGCCGATCCGGTCGATGGCTCGATCAGCGCCGGCCAGGGCATTCGCGTCATGTTCGCAGGCGGATCGCGGATCGTCTTCCGCCTCTCCGGAACCGGCACCGAAGGGGCGACGCTGCGTGTTTACCTCGAACGTTACGAGCCGCCCGAAGGCCGCCTCGACGAGACGGTCGGCGATGCGCTCGGCGAACTCATCGCAGCGGCCGGATCGATTGCCGGGATTGTTCGTCACACAGGCCGCCCCGCCCCCGACGTTGTAACGTGAGACCTCGGCTCGGCGCGTGGGTCGATGGCGGCCACACCCATTTCGCGGTCCACTCCCCCGATGCGCACGCCGTTTGGGTCTGCCTGTTCGACGAGCATGATCAGGAACGTCGCATCGCCATGGAGCGCAGCAGTCATGTTTGGCGAGCGGAGCTCTTGGGTGACCTCGTCGGCAGCGCCTATGGCTACCGGGCCGAAGGCGAATGGGCGCCCGAGCGCGGCCTGTGGTTCGATCCCGCCAAGCTGCTGGTCGATCCTTACGCGGTGGAGCTCAACCGTCGCTTCCTCCAGCACCCGAGCCTCGCCGAATGCGCCGCCGACACCGCCGCGATCGTGCCACGCGCGATCGTTCCCCAGCCGCTGCCCGAACTCCCGCTCGCCCCGCCTCGCTTCGCGAGAGGCGGGCTAATCTACGAGCTCAACGTCCGCGGCTTTACGATGTTGCATCCGAACGTACCGGAGCCCGTGCGCGGCACGGTTGCCGCGCTCGCCCATCCGGCAGTGATCGCGCATTTCCGCAAGCTCAGCGTCTCGGCCATCGAGTTGATGCCGATCGTTGCCTGGATCGACGAGCGCCACCTGCCGCCACTCGGGCTGCGCAACGCTTGGGGATACAATCCGGTGGCGATGATGGCGCTCGATCCCGGCCTGTGCCCGGGCGGGGTGGCCGAACTGCGCGAGACCGTGGCCACGCTTCATGCCGCGGGTATCGGCGTGATCCTCGACATCGTCCTCAACCACACGGGGGAAAGCGATACGCTGGGCGGAGTACTGTCGCTGCGGGGGCTCGACAACGCAAGCTACGCGCATGCCCCCGACGGGCGGCTGATCAACGACACGGGCTGCGGCAACACCCTGGATTTCGCGAACCCCGCCGTTCGCGGGCTAGCGCTCGAGACGCTGCGCCATTTCGTCCGGCATTGTGCGGTGGATGGGTTTCGCTTCGACCTGGCCCCGGTCCTGGCGCGTGGCCCCGGTTTCGCTCCGAACGCCCCGATCTTTGCCGAAATCTCCGCCGATCCCTGGCTGGCCGACCGCGTACTGATCGCCGAACCGTGGGATGTCGGTCCGGGCGGTTATCAACTGGGGAGTTTTCCACCCAATTGGCTCGAGTGGAACGATCGTTTCCGGGACGACGTGCGGCGGTTCTGGCGCGGTGATGGGAGCGTAGGACCATTGGCGACGCGGATCGCAGGATCGTCAGACGTATTCGGGACTGACTGCCGCAGCGTGAACTTCCTGGCCGCACACGACGGGTTCACCCTTGCGGACACTGTTGCCTATGCCGAAAGGCACAACGAGGCCAATGGGGAGCAGAACCGCGACGGCCACGGCGAGAACTTCTCGTGGAACAACGGCGTCGAAGGGCCCAGCGCCGACACGGCAGTGAACAACCGCCGCGCCATGGATCTGCGCGCGCTACTGGGCACGCTGTTCGCCTCGACAGGAACCATCCTGCTGACCGCCGGCGACGAGTTCGGCCGGACCCAGGGCGGCAACAACAACGCCTATGCGCAGGACAATCCGACCGCCTGGATCGACTGGCAGTCGCGCGACCTCTCGCTCGAAGACTGCGCGGCGGATTGGGGCATTTGGCGCGTGCGCCGCGACGGCCTTAATGCGCAGTTTCCAGCCGATGCCCAATGGTTGGACCTACTTGGCTGCGAAATGCGAACCGACCGTTGGAAGGATCCCAACGCGGCGGGATTTATACTCGAGATGCCTGGGCCGCCCCCGTTCAGCACCACTTTTGATCGCACCACGCGGTCGGTTCAGATTACCGGTTAGTGAGCGGCTCGGTCCTGCCAAAGGGCTGTGGCAGGGCGGGCCGCCAGCAACCGCGCGAGTGCGCGAAACGAGGGCGTCCGCTACTACGGCGCCAACCGACAGCGCACCTGCGTTTAAACGAGTAGAGCTTCTGTCGGCCGTCCGATCTCTTCGGGGAACAGGGTGGTCATCGTCATTCGAGCATCGAGCCCGAAATGTTGGGCCAGCGCACCCGCAATTGCAGCGTTAAGGGACTGGGTGGGCCGTAGATCCCTGCCTTCGAACAGTTGCGCAGCTGAAAGGCCAGGCCAATCCGCGACAACCCGGCCACCGCGAACCGTTCCGCCCAACAACATAGCGGCCGCAGCCGTGCCATGATCCGTTCCACCCGTACCGTTCACCGCGGCCGTGCGACCAAATTCTGTCGCGACGAGTACGAGTGTATTCGCCCAATCAGCGCCGATCGTCTGGCGGAACGCGGCGATCATCGCGTCGAGCCCCTTCATCTGAGCGCCCAGCCGCGCACGCTGGCCGGTGTGCGTATCCCAGCCGCCAGTCTCGATCATCGCCACCCGCGCGCCTTGCGGGCCGATCATCAGCGATGCCGCCAGCTTGCCCGTCGCGGCAGCATCGCGGCCGCTCGCGACATCGCTCGCCATCGCCCTGATCTGCACCGCCTCGTCCCACAACGTATGGAGCTGCGCATCACCGGAATAGAGCATCGCGACGCGCTGGAGCAGGTCATCGCTCGCCTGTGGCAGGTTCGACGCGGCGTAGCTGGCGACGGGGTTAGCGCCGCGTAGCGCAGCGGGCACCGTGACGGAAACCGCGAGGGCGCGCGCTTCTGCGGCCGGCAGCATTCCTAGTAGCCGGTTCATCCACCCATCCTTCCGCTCGTACGGCAGTTTGCCGCCCGTCTCGAGGACATTTTGCCCGTCAAAGTGCGAGCGGTCGCGGTAGGGAGAGGCGACGGCGTGGAGAAACACCGCCTGCTTGGCGGCATACAGCTTCCCCGTTTCAGCCAGGGCGGGATGAAGTACGAAGGTCGAGTCCAACTTTGGTGCGGCCGCGAAGTCTTCCACCAGCAGCCCGCGCAAGGCGGCGAAAGCCGGATCGCCAACTGGCGCGACGATCGACAGGCCGTCGGCGGCTCCTCGCTGGATGATAAATAGGAACCGCCGGTCGGTCATGGCGCGAGCGAACGCAATCCGAGGAGCCAGCAAGACCGCAGCGCCAAGCGCACCGGTTTCAAACAGGCTACGACGACTGATAAGTGGCATCGCAGGCTACCTCCGCAGCATTTCGGGCGAGACGAGCAACAGGGCTAGAGCCTGTCCGGGACTTTCGGCGCGGCCGATGGCGACCCCGGTCGATTCCGACAGCCCCCCGGGGAACAGCACCGGCCCCAGCGCTCGGGCATCGACGACGCTGGCCCGGCCGGCGATCCGACTGGCCGCCTCGACGCGCCGGATCAGCGCATCCGGCCCAGCCCAGCTGGCAGCGATGTCGTCGTATCCCGCGGGCGATCCGGGTTTCCAGACCTGCTGGCCCAGCTGATTTAGCAGACCAGTGATCATCTGCGGTGAAGCGCTGCGCGCGCCCGTCGCGCGGAACGCCGCGATCGTCCAGTCCCACGGGTTGCGAAACTTGGCGAAGGGTTGGCTCCACGGCTCCGGGGCCTGAACGAGCGAGCGATAGACCGTCGGAAGATCGCCGTCCGAGGCAAGGAAAGCTGCCTCGATGCGCGCGACAAGGGCCGGGGGCGGGTCGTCGGCGGCAAAATGGCGCGCCAGCTTGGTCGC
>JBDSOM010000202.1:0-11171 GCA_039914785.1 Novosphingobium sp. | reverse complement strand
TTTCCGGGCAAGTCGCTCTATGCGGTCAAGGCCAATCCTTCGCCTGATCTCCTGCGCGTGCTGTGGGACGCTGGGGTGACGCATTACGACGTCGCCTCGATCGCCGAAGTGCGCCTGGTTCGCGCCACGCTGCCTGAGGCGACGCTGTGCTTCATGCACCCGGTCAAGACCGCGAGCGCGATTACCGAGGCCTACAAGGTCCACGGCGTGCGCGTGTTCAGCCTGGACACCCAGGAAGAGCTGGAAAAGATCGTCGCCGCCACTGATGGTGCCGAGGATCTCTACCTTTGCGTCCGCCTGCGCGTCAGTTCCGAGTACGCCGAGCTCAGCTTGGCTTCCAAGTTCGGCATCGATCTCGCCGACGCCGCGCCGTTGCTCCAGGCGACCCGCCAGGTCGCCGACGCACTCGGCATCTGCTTCCACGTCGGCAGCCAGGCGATGACTCCGTTCGCCTACGTCCAGGCGCTCGAGCGCGTCCGCGCGGCGATCGTCCATGCGGCGGTTACGGTCGATATCATCGACGTCGGCGGGGGGTTCCCGTCGATCTATCCGGGCATGGAGCCGCCGCCGCTCGAGGACTACTTCGGCTCGATCCACCGCGCGTCGGAATCGCTGCCGATCTCCTATTCGTCCGAGCTGTGGTGCGAGCCCGGCCGCGCGCTCTGCGCCGAGTACAACTCGCTCGTCGTCAAGGTCGAGAAGCGCCGCGGGAACGAACTCTACATCAACGACGGCTCCTATGGTGCGCTGTTCGACGCGGCGCATGTCGGCTGGCGCTTCCCGGTGCGGTCGCTCTCGCATGAGGAAGGCGACGTTCTGCAGGACTTCTCGTTCTACGGTCCGACCTGCGACGATGCCGACTTCATGGAAGGCCCGTTTGCTCTCCCGGAAGGTACCAAGGCCGGCGACTTCATCGAAATCGGCATGCTCGGCGCGTACGGCGCGGCGATGCGCACGGCCTTCAACGGCTTCGGTTCCGGCGAAGTCGTGACCGTGGACGACGAGCCGATGGCCAGCCAGTACCTGGGCAACCGCAAGGACCCCCGCGTCTCCGACAACGTGGTCTCGCTGCGCTAGGGACATGTCCCGCTGGCTGAACCTGCTGGTGATCTGTTCCGTGCTGTGGTGCGGGCTCCACGTGATGGAGCCTGCCGGCATGGCCTCCAGCATGAACTACGAGGCTTCCGCGGACGCTCTGGGCGGTTGCCCGGATCGCGACGACGATTCCGGCCACGCCGCGAATGCCGGTCACCACCACTGTCCCGTTACTGCCGAGCTTCCCTCAGCCGGGGCTGAAGGCGCTTTCGTGTCCCACAAGCGGATGTTCTTCGCTGGCCTGAGCGGCGCGCTGCCCTCGCTCGCGCAAGCGCCGCCGCTGGAGCCGCCCACCGCCTGAATCGATGTCGCCGCGTTGGGGCCGTCCCCGCGCGCTTGTTCCTATCGATTCAAAAGGTATTCCCATGTCCCCGGTCATCCGGCGCGCCCTGTTTGCGGGCGCCGCGCTCTATTTTCCGAACCCCGCCTACGCCCAGAATCCGTCCGAAGTTCTTGAGGAGGAGGCCGGCGACGAGATCATCGTCCAGGCCACCCGCTCGGGCCGGCGCGTCCAGGACGAGCCCGTCCGCGTCGAGGTCATCGCCCGCGAGGAGATCGAGGAGAAGATCCTCATGCGCCCGGGCAATATCGCCACGATTCTCAGCGAAACCGGCGGCTTGCGCGTGCAAGTGACCTCGCCCTCGCTCGGCGGGGCGAACGTGCGGGTGCAGGGCATGGACGGCCGCTTCACCCAGTTGCTGGCGGACGGCTTGCCGATCTATGGCGGACAGTCGTCGTCGCTCGGCCTGTTGCAGGTGCCGCCAACCGACCTTGGCCAGGTCGAGGTGATCAAGGGGGCGGCTTCCGCGTTATACGGTCCCTCGGCGCTTGGCGGGGTGATCAACTTGGTGTCGCGGCGGCCCAAGGCGACGCCGGAAGGCGAAGTGCTGGTTAACGCCACGACCCGCAGCGGGCATGACGTCACCGCTTATGCTGCCACTCCGCTCGGTGACGGGTGGGGAGCGTCGATCACCGGCGGCTACCACCGCCAGACGCGCCAGGACCTCGATGGTGACGGGTGGATCGACATGCCGGGCTATTCGCGCTGGACGGTGCGGCCGCGGTTGTTCTGGGAAAGCGCGAGCGGCGCGACCGCATTCGCGACATTCGGCGCGATGGGCGAGACGCGCGAAGGCGGCACGTTGCCCGGCCGCACCGCGCCCGATGGCAATCCGTTCCGCCAGGCCCAGGACACCGCGCGCTACGATGGCGGGCTCGTCGTCGCGGTGCCGGTAGACGGGCTGGGGACGGCCCATTTCCGCGGCTCGGGTACGTCCCAGGCCCACGTCCACCAGTTCGGTGACAGCATCGAGCGCGATCGCCATGGCACGGTGTTCGCCGAAGGCTCGCTGTCCGGAAAATCGGACGGCACCGCGTGGGTCGGCGGCGTCGCCTATCAGGTCGACAGCTTCCGTTCGGCGGCCTTCCCGGCGTTCGGCTACACCTACCGCGTCCCCGGCGTCTTCGCCCAGGTCGAACAGGAGCTGGGCTCCAAACTGACCCTGGCGGCGAGCGGCCGGATCGACTTCCACGACCGCTATGGCACCCAGGCCAGCCCGCGCCTGTCGCTGCTTTACCGCACCGGCCCGTGGACGCTCCGCGCGTCTGGCGGGCGGGGGTTCTATGCGCCGACGCCGTTCGTCGAGGAGATCGAGGCGGCGGGCCTGTCCCGGCTGGAGCCGCTGGCGGGTTTGCGCGCCGAGACGGCCGAAACCGCCTCGCTCGATCTCGGCTACCGGCGCGGCGCGCTGGAGGCGAACCTGACGCTGTTCGGCTCGAACATCACGGGCGCGACCCGGCTGGAGACGATCGCGCCGGACCGGGTGCGCTTGGTCAATGGTCCCGGCCAGACCCGCGTGCGCGGCGCGGAGATGCTGCTGCGCTATCGCGCCGACAGCATCGTCGTGACCGGCAGCTACGTCTTCGTGGACGCCTCCGAGCCCGATCCGGTGGGCCTGGGACGGCGGGAGAAGCCGCTGACGCCCCGGCACACCGCCGGCGTCGTCGCGATGTGGGAGCAGCGCGACAAGGGCCGCATCGGGGTCGAGGTGTACTACACCGGTGGCCAGGCGCTGGACGACAACCCCTATCGCGCGGCGGGCAAGCCGTACTTCGAGATCGGCCTGCTGGGTGAGCTCGCGGTCGGCCTGGGCGGGGGCCGGCAGGCACGGCTGTTCGTCAATGCCGAGAACATCCTCGGCATCCGCCAGACCCGCTACGATCGCCTGATCAGGCCTTCGCGCGCCGCCGATGGGCGCTGGACGGTCGACGCGTGGGCGCCCACCGATGGCTTCGTCCTCAACGCCGGGGTGCGGTTGCGGTTCGGGAGCGACTGAGCAGCGCGGCGGAGCAGGTCCAGTTCTCCAGGATGAGACTCAATCCTCCAGGATGAGGCTTAATCCTCCAGGATGAGGCTGGCCTGCTTCGTATCGCGCATCCGCACATAGACGATCAGCGACAGCCCGATCATCCCCGTGACGTACCAGTAGAACACGCTGCCCAAGTCGTTCGCCTTCAGCCACAGCGCGACGTATTCGGCGGTGCCGCCGAAGATCGTGTTGGCGATCGCATAAGGCAGCGCGACGCCCAGCGCGCGGATATGCGCGGGGAACAGCTCGGCCTTCACCACCGCGTTGATCGAGGTGTAGCCGCTGACGATCACCAGCGCGCCGAGCACCAGCGCGAAGGCCAGCCACGGGTCGGTCACGGTCTCCAGCGTGTGGAAGATCGGATACGTGAACAGCACGCCCGCCACGCCGAACGCAACCATCACCGGCTTGCGCCCGACCCGGTCGGACAGCGCGCCGACGGCCGGCTGCAGCAGCATGAACAGGAACAGCGCGGCCGCGGTGATCTGGGTCGCGGTGGCGGCGCTGAAGCCGCTCGTGTTGACCAGGAATTTCTGCATGTACGTGGTGTAGGCATAGAACGCGAGCGTCCCCCCGGCGGTCAGCGCCATCACCAGGAACGCCGCCTTGGGGTGGTCGCGGAACAGCGCGGCAGTGCTGGAGCGAGGGGCGCCTGTGGCCCGTGCGCCGGCCTGGGCATTGGTAAAGCTCTCGGTCTCGGACAGCCGCCGCCGCAAGTAGAACACGATCACCGCCAGGCCCGCCCCGACCACGAACGGAATGCGCCAGCCCCAGCTTTTCAGCTCGGCCTCGGGCATGGTGGCCTGCAGCACCAGCAGCAGGCACAGCGCGATCAGCTGTCCCGAAATCAGCGTGACATACTGGAAACTGGAATAGAACCCCCGCCGTTGCCGTCCCGCCATCTCGCTCAGATAGGTCGCGCTCGCGCCGTACTCGCCGCCCACGCTCAAGCCCTGGAGCATCCGCGCCAGCACCAGCAGCGCCGGCGCCCAGTTACCGATCGCGGCATAGCCCGGCGTCAGCGCGATCATCAGCGACCCCGCGCACATCAGCGACACCGACAGCGTCAGCCCGGCCTTGCGCCCCCGTCGGTCGGCATAGATCCCCATCACCCACGCGCCGATCGGCCGCATCAGGAACCCCACCGCAAAGATTGCCGCCGCATTGAGCAACTGCGCGGTGCTATCGCCCTTGGGAAAGAACACCGGCGCGAAATACAGCGTGAACGCGGAGTAGGCATACCAGTCGTACCACTCGACCAGATTGCCCGCCGACCCGCCAATGATGTTGCGCAGGCGGTGGGGATGGGGCTGGGGGTGAGTCACCGCCTCGCTCCCTTATCGTCACCCCGGACCTGATCCGGGGTCCCGCTGTTCCGCGAAGCGCGCATTTCCCCGCCGGGAAGCGGGACCCTGGGCCGAGCCCGGGGTGACGGGGTTTGGCTGCAATGCATCGAGCTTCCCTCTTGTATTTCGGCATTACGGTATCGATCAGCTCGGCAAGAATCCGAGCTCGAACACCAACGGCCGCAGCTTGGCCCCAAGTGCGGCATAGGCTGCCTTGAACGGATCGAAATCGGTCATCTCGCTATCACCATAGGCTTCAAGCGCCTTGCGGATCTGATACCAGCCCGCATCGGGGCGATTCAGCTTGAACTCTTCGCGGATTTTGCGCGGGAAGGCAGTGGCGTGATAGCGCTGCCAGAGCGCGCGCCCTTCGTCGAGCACCGCCTGCGCTTCGGCCGAGAAGGTCATCCCCGCGATATAACGCGCCATGAAATCGGATTCGAACCGCCCCTTCGCGCCGACCTCGGCCTCGGTGAAGGGAATGAAATGATTGACCAGCGACCAGTCGCGCGCGTTCCAGTGCAGGCCATCGGCCCCGGCAGAGAGGTTCTTACCCGCGAACAGCATCCAGATCAGACAGTCCGATTTGAACGCATCGGTAAGCGGCTGCGAAGGTTGCAGGAACTGATCGTTGTGGTTCTGCCATGTGTGCGGGATAATCATTCGCACGGTGAACATGACTGCGACTTGCCATACGTTTTCAGGCGTGACGAAATAGCCGCCTGCGTGTCCGATGGAATGCACCGATGAGAACACAGCGGTCATTGTCCCAGCGTTTTGCAGGTCATTCCCATTGCAGAAGAAGTGACCGATTGCACCGTTGGACCAACGAGTGTTCCTGACTTTCTCGGTCTTGGTGGTCGGGGTGACTGCGTTGATCAGCGGGACAACCTCGACGGCATTCTTCTTGGATCGAGGTAACCACTCGCTCAGGAATCGGCTGTTCGGGATATTGTGAAAACTCTTCTCGCCGACCAATTGGCCTGCCTTATCAAGTGCAAACGTATGGATAATCGGCGCGCGCGCCTTGCTCCCGAGGTTCCACAACAAGAATCCAATCGGAAAATTACCTTTGAGGCCATCGAATGACTTGCTGTGAACGATGAACCCATCAAGGAACTCCGCTTGCCAACGAGCGCGGAATTCCTCGAAATTCGGCGCATTCACGTATTTCAAAGTGCTAAACATCGCGAGAGTCGCACTGGGCAGTTCTGCCAATATGCGGTGCAGAAACTGCACGAACAGCTCGCGCGCGGCGTAGCCTAGATCGCCCATGCCGTAGCTGATGCGGGTTGTGGCAATCCCGGTTTTGCCCGCGTTGCCTTGTGAATTTGCAGCCTCACCATAAGGCGGGTTAATCAGCACCAGCAGCTTCTTCGCGCCCTTCTTGCCTTCCTTCGCATCGGCAATCGCCTGGCGCAGTTCGGCGGGCAGCTTGCCTGACAGATCATAGTCGATCTCGCCAAAGTCGGTGATGTCGTCGTTGAGGTAATCGTACTGGAAAATCGTGGCTCCGACGCAAGTGTGGCTGGCGCGCATGATCTCGATATCGGCAGAATCGAGCGTGGACATGAACACGTTGCGGTAATTGCTGTGCTTGACTTCCAGATTGCCGACCCCGCAGCACATATCCCAGATGATGTAGCGTTCCTGCCAGTTCGGTCCCAGCGTGGCGACCAGCTGCTCATAGGCTTTGTCGACGATGTGCAGCGGGGTGTAATAAGCCCCTTTGAACTTTTGCTCGTCGATCGGCAGCAGGCTGTCGCGCCGTTCGAGCAGGTAATGCCGGTGTTTCTGTTCGGGTGGGCGGTGATAGATCGCCCAGAAATTGCGATAGCCGCGTTCGCTAGCCAGTTCGTAGGTCTGGCCGTTCAGCAGAAACACCGGCTTGCCGCTGTCATACAGCAGACGCGCAGGCAGGTTGGTTATCGCCGCATTCGCGCCATCGTGCATGATGTCTGCGAAGAACAGCACCGCGTAGTCTGCCGGGTTGACCGCGCCGAGCTCGGTGCCGATCAGGTCCACCCACTTGTCGAACACCTGGCGCAGGTTGTCCGGCGTGATCGGGGTGCGGATAATCCGCCCTTCGCGGATGGCCGAGGTTACCGCGTCAATGAATTCCTGGGCGTGGTTCGCGATGTCGTAAACGACATAATGGGTCTCCATGTACGGCGCGATCTGTGCCGCCAGTACCTTGCCTGCTGCAGAACCGGATTTGGGCCAGACAATGCAGGCATCATCAAAGATCGGCAGCGCGTGCTCGGTGGGCATGATCGCGGCCTTGTCTCGGTCGATCACAGCCAGGAACGCGGGGATCGGTTCACCCCGCTTGCGCGCAGCGCGGACGTAAACAAGCAACTGGCCGAACATGACGATGGGCGGGGTCGAGACCTCCTTCGCCTCGAACCAGACCTCCTCGGTCTGAATATCGACCAGGCCCTTGAAGTAGGCCTTCAGGCCCAGTGCTTTGATATAGGCGTCCTTGACGTCTTCTTCGGTTTTGGCCCTCGCAAGGGCAGTGAGCAAACTCAAAGGGACTTCTCCAAGTTGCTCAAGTTCCAAAGTAGGGCACTGAACGCCTTGGCGCGTCGCTTGATTTTGTCCCAGCCCAGCCTCATCGGGCGAGCTTATTCAGCCCTCCGCGGAACTTGGCAAGGGGGACAGGACGAAGTCAGGCCGCTTCGCGCAGTTCCAGGCGTTCCCAGATCTCGCTCACCGCCGGATTGATCGCTTCCTGCGCGTGGCTGAGGAACGCTTTCTCGGCCTTGGTGAACGCGGGCGAAGCCTTGCGCTTGTCGGCGATCAGCTTGCGCAGGGCTTCCAGCACCGCGGGCAGGTCGGCCGCGAACTGGCGGACGGCCTTGTTGAAGTCGGCGATTTCCTGCCGCTCATGCGCGAAGAAGGTGCTCAGCAGGCCATAGAGCGCGTCGGTATCGTCCATCGCGACGCGGGCGACCTCGGCGCCGTCCTGGATCAGGATCGCGGTGTGGTCGTCCGAATAGATGATGTTGTCGCGCGGGTAGCCTTTGCGGGACTTGGCGGCGATTTCCGCGTCGAGGTTGTCGTCGGCGTCCTTGGCTTCCCAATAACCGAACGGAACCCGCAGGGCGTGGAGCAGGGCGCCGTCGAGATAGATGCGGTTCTTCTGGGCGGTGACGATGTCGTGCTCGGGCACGAACTGCAGGTCCTGGCTGCGGCCCCAGCGCTTGAGCAGGTCCTTGAACGCCTCGCGCAGCACGGATTCGCGGCGGCTGCCCGACACGGCGCGCAGCCGATCGAGGTCGGCGCGGTATTCGTTGATCAGTTGTCTACTCATTGCCCCTCATCGCGGCCTTGTCGCCGAATGGGGGCGCGGCGGCAAGCCTAGCGCGGGGCATTTCCTACATCGCGCGAACCTGTTAGGTTCGAGTCGGCTCTTTCAAACCGTCGATCCCCCAAACCACCGGCAGGCACGCATTCGCGGTGTCGCCGGCTTACCCAGTGCGACCATTGGGACCATTCGCGCGCCTGTCACCCACTCTGGAAGCAACGTCCGGAACGGATGCAATTTTGTCGAAAGAAAGCTTAGGCCGCCTCGCGCAGCTCCAGGCGGTCCCAGATCTCGACCAGCGCCTCGGTCAGCTCCTGCATCATCTCCGCGGTGTGGCTCGGCCCCGGCGTGAAGCGCAGCCGCTCGGTGCCGCGCGGCACGGTCGGGAAATTGATCGGCTGCACATAGACGCCGTATTCGGCGAGCAGAATATCGCTGATCTGCTTGGCCTTCACCGGGTCGCCGACCATCAGCGGGACGATGTGGGTGGTGGAATCCATCACCGGCAGCCCGGCCTCGCGGAACAGCTGCTTGAGCAGCGCGGCGGCGGCCTGCTGGCCCTCGCGCTCGACGCTGGAGGCCTTGAGGTGGCGGACCGAGGCGAGCACGCCCGCGACCAGCACCGGCGACAGGCTCGTGGTGAAGATGAAGCCGGGCGCGTAGGAGCGGATCACGTCGATGATCTTGCTGTCGGTGGCGATATAGCCGCCCATCACGCCGAACGCCTTGCCCAGCGTGCCTTCGATGATGGTGATGCGGTCGGCCGCTTCGTCGCGGTCGGAAATGCCGCCGCCGCGTGGGCCGTACATGCCGACGGCGTGGACTTCGTCGATGTAGGTGAGCGCGTTGTACTTGTCCGCCAGGTCGCAGATCGCGTGGATCGGGGCGACGTCGCCGTCCATCGAATAGACGCTTTCGAAGGCGATCAGCTTGGGCACTTCGGGATCGCAGGCGATCAGCAGTTCTTCGAGGTGCGCAAGGTCGTTGTGGCGCCAGACCTGCTTCTCGCAGCCCGAATTGCGGATGCCGGCGATCATGCTGGCGTGGTTGAGCTCGTCGGAGAAAATCACGCAGCCGGGCAGGATCTTGGCCAGCGTGGAGAGCGTCGCGTCGTTGGACACGTAGCCGCTGGTGAACAGCAGCGCGCCTTCCTTGCCGTGAAGGTCGGCAAGCTCGGCCTCCAGATCGACGTGGTAGTGCGTGTTTCCGCCGATGTTGCGCGTGCCGCCGGAGCCGGCGCCGACGTTGTGCAGGGCTTCTTCCATCGCGGCGATGACTTTTGGATGCTGGCCCATCGCCAGGTAATCGTTCGAGCACCACACGGTGATCGGCTTCGGCCCGTTATGTCCGGCGAAGCAGCGCGCATTGGGGAACATGCCCTTGTTGCGCAGGATGTCGATGAACACGCGATAGCGGCCTTCGGAGTGAAGTCGCTCGATCGCCTGGTCGAAAATCTTGTCGTAGTTCACGCGGGCGTGGTCCTGCAAAATTCCTGGAGATCAGCCTGTTTCCGGCCGTTTCGCAGCCCTTAGCCGATGATCCGGGGCTTTGCCAGAAACATCTGGTCGCTGCGGTGTTACAGAATCTCTATTCGGTTCAGCGCGTAGCGGGCGAGGGCGGGGGCCAGCGCGGCGATGTCCGCGCCGTCGCGGGTGAACAGCGCCGCATCGGGAGCGCGCCGGTCGAACTCCTGGCCGTGGGTCAGGTCGGCGATGCGCCGGGCGATGCCATGCGCGCCGTGAACGAAGCGGACGCCGGGACCGAAGGCGGCGGCGAGCTCCGCTTCGACCAGCGGGAAGTGGGTGCAGGCGAGGACCACGGTATCGATGTCGCTGCCGCCCGGTTGATCGCGCAGGCCCGCCGCGGCGCGCGCGAAGACCGCGGGATCGACGGCTTCGCCGCGCAGCTTGGCCTCGGCGGCGGCGACCAGTTCGGGCGCGCCGTGGCGGAGCAGGCGCTTGCCGCTCGCGAACTCCGCTTCCAGGCGGTCGACGTAACCCTGGCGGATCGTGGCCTGGGTGCCGAGCAGCCCGATCGTGCCGGTCCGGGTCATCGCGGCGGCGGGCTTGATCGCGGGGACCGTCCCGACGATCGGCACTTCGAGCACCTCGCGGACCATACCCAGCGCGATCGTGGAGGCGGTGTTGCAGGCGATGCAGACCAGTCGCGGCCGGTAGCGCTCGGTCATCCGCCCGAGCAGCCCGGCAACCCGCGCGGCGATCTGGGCTTCGGTCTTCGCGCCATACGGCAGGCCGGCGTTGTCCGCGGCGTAGATCACCGGCGCATCGGGCAGCAGCCGGCGCGTCTCGGCGAGCACGGTCAACCCGCCGACGCCGGAATCGAACAGGAGGATGGGGGCGTCTGCCGAAACCAAATAACTCAACCCGTCCATCCTAGCTTGTCGAAGGCCGGGCTTCTAGTTCCGCAGTCCTTCCAATTCCACAGTCTTCTAGTTCCACAGTCTTCTAGTTCCACAGTGGAGCAAAAGGAACAACGCCCCTTCGACAAGTTCAGGACAGACGGATAAGGGGAAGGGCATGAACTGGATTACAGCTCTCGCCCTTGGCTACGCGCTCGGCTCGATCCCGTTCGGGCTGATTCTGACACGGGTGTTCCGGGCGGGCGACTTGCGGAGCATCGGCTCTGGTAGCATCGGTGCGACCAACGTGCTGCGCACCGGGCGTAAGGGCTTAGCCGCCGCGACCGTCCTGCTCGACATGGGTAAAGGATCGCTTGCTGTGCTGTTGGCTTGGATGTTCCTGCCCGAGGCGGTGAGCCTGGCCGCGGCGGGGGCAGTGCTGGGCCATTGCTTTCCGGTCTGGTTGCGTTTCAACGGGGGTAAGGGCGTAGCGACGTTGATGGGCGTTGTGCTTGGCCTCGCGTGGCCAATCGCCCTGGTTTACGCAGTGGTTTGGCTTGGGATATTGGCGATCACCCGGATATCGTCGCTCGCCGGCATGAGCGCCGCGCTCGCCGCGCCGGTCGCCGCGCTGGTCACCGGTCGCGGCGAATTCGCGCCGGTGCTGCTGTTGTTGGCGATCCTGGTGCTCT
>JBDSOM010000030.1:0-5811 GCA_039914785.1 Novosphingobium sp. | reverse complement strand
CCGCTACCCAATCGCCGTTCATCGTCCGCGAGATCATTCGGGGGCGCATCGGCTTCGGCGGGCTGTTGCTCACCGACGATCTCGACATGGAAGCGCTTTACGGCTCGGTGCCGGAGCGCGCCGAACTGGCAATCGCCGCGGGCTGCGATATTGCGCTCAACTGCTGGGCCAAGATGGACGACATGGTCGCCATCGCCGAGCGCTTGCCCGCGATATCCGGCGATGCCTCCCAGCGGCTGTATCGCGCGCTGGCGTCGACCGGCGCGCCACAGGACGCGATCGCCTGCCAGGCCGATCTGCTGGCCAAGCGCGACGCCTTGCTAAGTCTCGTCACGGCACACGCCTGATGGATCAGGCCGGCCTACCCGTGCTGTTCGACCAGGATGGGTGGGGCGGCCCGGAAGCTGCCGCGACCAATGATCGCGCGCTCTATCTGGAGCTCGATGGCTGGGAAGGACCGCTGGACCTGCTGCTTGATCTGGCGCGGCGACAGAAGGTCGATTTGCGCAGGATCTCGATCCTTGACCTCGTCCACCAGTACCTGACGTATATCGAGCAGGCCGAGGCGTTGAAGCTGGAACTCGCGGCCGACTACCTCGTGATGGCGGCGTGGCTCGCCTACCTCAAATCGGCGCTGCTGCTCCCGCGAGAGGAGCAGGAGGATCCGAGCCCCGATGAACTGGCGCTGCGGCTGCAGCTCCGCCTTCAGCGGCTCGGCGCGATGCGCGAGGCAGCGGCGCGGGTGATGGCCCGCGACCGGATCGGCCGCGATGTTTTCCTCCGCGGCGCGCCCGAGGGTCTCCGCGTCGATCGCAAGAACCGCTGGCAGTGCGACTGGTTCGATCTCGTCCAGGCTTACGGCCAGGTCAAGACGCGCACCCAGCCAGTAGTTCACATGGTTCGCGACCGGATGGTCATGACGCTGGACAGCGCCCTGGCGCGGGTTTCGGCGATGCTCGGTGTCGCGCTCGAATGGATGGAGCTGCGCGAGTTCCTCCCCCCGCACGCCGACGCGAAACTCCAGCGCTCGGCGCTCGCGTCCAGCTTTGTCGCGGCGCTCGAATTGGCGCGGCTCGGTAAGGCGGAACTGGCGCAAGAGGAGGCCTTTGGCCCGCTTCGGTTGCGGCAGATCAAGTGAGTAGCCCTGACGATCTCGTTCGCGCGGTCGAGGCCACCTTGTTTGCCGCGACGGAGCCCATGACCGCCGAGGCGATCTCCGCGCATCTTGGCGGCGCAGCGGTCGCGGGCGCGCTGGCCGAGCTGGTGGGCGATTACGCGGGACGCGGCGTCCATCTCGTGGAGCGCGGCAAGCGTTGGCACTTCCAGACCGCCCCCGATCTGGCGCACCTGTTGCGGCGCGAACGCGAGGAAGTCCGCCGACTCTCCCGCGCGGGAACCGAAGTCTTGGCGATCGTCGCCTACCATGAACCCGTTAGCCGCGCCGAGATCGAAGCTATTCGCGGCGTTCAGACCGCGAAGGGAACGCTCGATGTCTTGTTGGAGGCCGGGTGGGTGCGCGTCGCGGGCCGGCGCGAGGTGCCTGGGCGCCCGGTGATTTATGCCACGACACCTGCGTTCCTCGCCCATTTTGGCCTGCAATCGCGCCGCGACTTGCCGGGCATCGACGAGCTGCGCGCGGCGGGCCTGCTCGATGCGGTCGAGGACGCAATGGCCGCGCTGGGCGGGGGCGACGATGATTCTGCGGTTCCGCTGGCAACCGGTCACGAAAGTGCCTAGATAAGGGTAGAGGGACCGGGAAGGCGCTGATACGCGCCTTGTACAAGCGTTTTCAGGAGTTAGTTCGATGGGTTTGTCTCTTCCGCACCTGGTCATTCTGGCAATCGTGGTGCTGGTCCTGTTCGGCCGGGGCCGCATTTCCGAAATGATGGGCGACTTCGGCAAGGGTATCAAAAGCTTCAAAGCCGGCATGAGCGAGGAAGATGCCGCGAATGACGCCAAGGCTACCCTGCCGCCGGCGCAAATTTCCCCGCCTCATAACGCCTCGGCCCAAAGCGCTTCAGCGCCAGTCCAGCAGGCCACCCTCAACGGCGAGACCGTCGTCGATACGAGCCAGGCCGGCCCGCGCTAACTTTACTGGCTTAGTCCAACATGTTCGACATTGGCGCCTCCGAGCTGCTGCTGACAGTTATCGTCGCGATCGTAGTGATCGGGCCGAAGGATCTGCCGCGCGCGCTTCGCATGGCAGGGGGCTGGCTCGCCAAGTTCCGCCGCGTTTCCGGCCACTTCCGCTCGGGCATCGAAGAGATGATCCGCCAGGCGGAAATGGAGGAAATGGAGAAGAAGTGGAAAGAGAAGAACGAGGCGATCATGCAGGGAGAGGCCATGCAGGAAGAGGCGGCCGCCACTTCGGCCCCAGACCCTGCCTCGGCCGAAGCCGCACTGACGCCGCCACATGTGAACGATCCGGGCGGTGACATGCACCTGCCCGCGCCGCCGGTGCTCGATCCCCCGGCCCATGCGGAAGCCGCGCCTCCGCAGGCGGCCGAAGTGGCGTCTCCGGAACTGCCATTGAGCCCGCGGAAAGCGCAGCCATAATGCTCAAGATCCGCGACATCGACAATTCGGAAGCGCCGCTGCTCGATCATCTGCTCGAGCTTCGGACCCGCCTGATGCGCTGCATCCTGGTGCTGGGTACGGCGTTTTGCATATGCCTTTATTTTGCCGGCGACATCTTCGGTTTCCTCGCCCGGCCGCTGACCGAGGCGTTTCCGCCGGGTCAGGGCCGGCTGGTGTACACGAAGCTTTACGAAGCATTCTTCGTCGAAATCAAGGTTGCCCTGTTCGCCGCATTTTTCATTACGTTTCCGTATCTTGCGAACCAGATTTGGGCGTTTGTCGCACCCGGACTCTATGTCAGGGAAAAGCGGGCATTCCTGCCTTTCCTGGTCGCGACGCCGGTGCTGTTCACCAGTGGCGCAGCGCTGGCCTATTATATCGTCATGCCCACCGCGTTCCGCTGGTTCCTTGGTTTCGAGGGCAATCGCGGCGGCCTGAAGCTTGAAGCGCTGCCCGGCACTGGCGATTATCTCGATCTCGTGATGCAGTTCATCCTGGCGTTCGGGATCAGCTTCCTGCTGCCGGTGCTGCTGATGTTGCTCAACCGCGCCGGGTTGGTCTCGCGCCAGCAACTGGCCGGAGCGCGGCGCTATGTGGTCGTCGCGATTTTCGGTGTGGCGGCGGTCGCGACCCCGCCCGACGTGGTTTCGCAGCTGATGCTCGCCATCCCCTTGCTGATCCTGTTCGAGGGGTCGCTGATACTGATGCGGATCAACGACAAGCGAACCGCGAGGGAAAAGGCCGAGGCGGAAGCAAAGGCTGCGGCGGAAGCTAAAGTCGCCGCGGCCGAGGCCGAGGTCAACAAAGCCGTCTTTCTCGCCAACCCCCGCGCCGCGATGCTTGGCGATACCGACGAGACCACCTAGCCTGAAACCGTTAAGTCAGCGCCCGTCGGCGTTTTCGCCGCGCACCGGACGCGGCGGGGCCTCGCTCCGGTCTTCGGCTTTGTAAGCCAGTTGTCCCCCAATCCAGGTTTGCAGCACGCGCGTAGTGCGGAGCTCGTCCGGCGTGGCGAGCAGGGGGTCGCGGTCGACCATGAGGAAATCGGCGCGCTGTCCGATCGCGATCCGCCCGAAGCGGCCATCGGCAAACCCGGCAAAGGCTGCTCCGGCGGTGTAACCCGCCAAGGCCGCTTCGCGGGTCAGGCGCTCCTGCGGCTGCCAGCCGCCGAACGGCTCGCCATCCGCGCCTTGCCGCGTGACTGCCGCGGTGATCGAGGCGAACGGATCGGGCGCGAACGCGGGGGCGGCCGAGCCCAGGGCGAGCGGCACGCCGTTCGCAGCGAGTGAAGTCCAGGCAAACGCGCCGGCAACCCGCGCCGGGCCAAGCCGTTGCTCGGCGTTCGTCCGGCCAGTCGCCAGCGCCTGCGGTTGGAGCGAAGCGATCAGCCCGGCCTTGGCGAAGCGCGGCAGGTCGGCGGGATCGACCACCGTAGCCTGCTCGATCCGCCAGCGCCGATCGCCCTTGTAAGTGTCGCCGATCGCCTCGATCGCGTCGAGCACTTGGGCCGCCGCGGCATCGCCGTTGGTGCTGACCGCGACCTGGAAGTTGTCGAATGCCGCGCGGCTCATCAGGTTCTTGAGCTGGGTATCCCCGAGCAAGCCCAGGCCCTTGGCGGCCGGGCTATCCGCATACGGCGCCTTGAGCAGCGCCCCGCGCGACGCGAGCGAGCCATCGACCGCGAACAGGACGCCGTTCAGGCGCAGCCGGTCGTCATAGAGCCAGGGCGAGGGGCCAGAGCCGCCGATCAGCGCCATCGCCTCCACCCCGTCGGCATACGCCATGATCCGCACGCGCAGCGCCCCGGTGTCGCCGGCGCGGCGCCAGGTCTGCCAGTCCTCGATCGTCGCGCCCATCGCGGTCACCGCGGTGATGCCCTTGGCGACCAGCAGTTGCTGGGCCTTGAGGAAGGCGAGATCGCGGTCTTCCGCGCGGCGCGGCGGGGCGGCCTTTTCGACCAGCAGCCGCGCATTGCCAAGCAGTATGCCCGACGGAGCGCCCAGCGCGCTGGTTGCGGCCCCGCTGCGAACGATGCGCCCGCCGGCCGGATCCGGCGTCGCCGCGACGATCCTGGCGGCCTTGAGCGCGGCGGTGTTGGCCCAGCCGGCCTGTCCGTCCGCGCTGACGATCCACACCGGACGTCCACCAGCGGCGGCATCGAGATCGGCGGCGGTCGGCAGCGCGGCCTTGTCCCAACTCGCCGGGTTCCAGCCGGTGCCGAGGATCCACGGCCGATCGGGATGCGCGGCGGCGTAGGCGGTAACGCGGGCTTGGACCTCGGCTGTGGAGCGTGCCGCTGAAAGGTCCAGGACCAGGGCGGCGAAACCGTAGTCGGTGAGCCGCAAGTGGGAATCGATGAACCCGGGAATCACGACCTGGCCTCGGCCGTCTACCCGGTAGTCGACTTTGCCGGGGCGCTTGTCGTTGTGGGCTAGCACCTGGACGATCCGCCCGTCGTTGCCGACCAGGATCCCGCTGAACCGCGTGACCTGGCCTTTCGCGTCCAGGCTCATGCCCTCGACGTTGTCGATCAGCGTGTCGGCGAGTGCGGGTGTGGCTGCGAGCGCGAGAATGACCGCCAGCACGGTGCTCCGGCTCCCCGCGGCGGGGAGACGCTTCGCCAGGCGGCGCATTACTTGCCGCCCTTGCGGGGGAGGCGGCGGACGAGCGCGCTGGTATCCTCGCGCCCTGACCCGAGCGCCTGGACCTCGGCGTAGAACTGGTTGACCAGCGCGGTGATCGGCAGCGACACGCCCAGACCCCGGCCTTCGTCGAGCGCGAGGCCCAGGTCCTTGCGCATCCAGTCGACCGCGAACCCGAAGTCGAATTCGTCCGCAGCCATCGTCGTCCAGCGGTTGTCCATCTCCCAGCTTTGCGCCGCGCCGCCCGAGATTGCCTCATAGACTTTGGCCATGTCCAAGTGCGCGGCTTGCGCGAACCGGACCGCCTCTGCGAGGCCCGAGACCACGCCGGCGATGCAGATCTGGTTGACGGCCTTAGTCGATTGGCCGGCGCCGGCCTTGCCGATATGGACGATCCGCTGCGAATAGGCCTCCATCACGCCGCGCGCGGCTTCGATCGCGTCGGGCCGGCCGCCGCACATCAGAGTAAGAGTGCCTTTTTCCGCGCCGATCTGCGAGCCGGTCATCGGCGCGTCGATGCAGTGGATTTCCTTGTCCCGCGCCTCGACCGCGACCTGCCGCGCGATTCTTGCCGAGACGGTGGTGTGGTCGA
>JBDSOM010000036.1:0-3815 GCA_039914785.1 Novosphingobium sp. | reverse complement strand
GGATCCGCCCATGGCCCGCGCGCTCTATATCCATTGGCCGGTCTGCCTGGCGAAGTGCCCTTACTGCGACTTCAACAGCCACGTGCGCAACGGCATCGACCATGCCCTGTGGGAACGCGCGCTCCTCGCCGACATGCGCCGCGAGGCGGGGCTGGTTGGTGGTGAGCCGCTTACTTCGATCTTCTTCGGCGGCGGGACGCCGTCGTTGATGCCGCCCCCGCTCGTCGCGCGGCTGCTGATCGAGGCCGAGGCGCTGTGGGGGTTTGCCCCCGGGATCGAGATCACGCTGGAGGCCAACCCGTCCTCGGTTGAAGCGGCGAACTTCGCCGCGCTGGCGGACGCGGGCATCAACCGGGTTTCGCTCGGGCTCCAGGCGCTCGATGACCAGGCGCTCAAGTTTCTCGGCCGGTTGCACGACGCGGCCGAGGGCCTGGCCGCGCTCGACGTCGCCCAGCGACACTTCGAGCGCGTCAGCTTCGACCTGATCTACGCCCGGCCCGAGCATTCCCCCGAGGCCTGGCGCGCGGAACTCGCGCGGGCGCTGTCGTTCGGCACCGGCCACCTCTCGCTGTACCAACTGGCGATCGAGCCGGGCACGCGCTTCGCCACGCTGGTCCGCGAAGGCAAGTTTTTGCCGCTGGACGACGATGCCGCGGGCGACCTGTTCACCCTCACGCGCGAAATGACCGCCGCAGCCGGGCTGCCGGCGTACGAAATCAGCAACCACGCCCGCCCCGGCGAAGCGAGCCGCCACAACCTCACCTATTGGCGCTACCAGGACTATTGCGGGATCGGCCCCGGCGCGCACGGCCGGCGCGGCGGCCTCGCGACGGTGCGACACCGCAAGCCGGAGAACTGGCTGGCGGCGATCGAAACGCAAGCCGATGGAATCGCCGAAGGCCGCCCGCTCGGCCTGCGCGAGCAAGCCGCCGAAGCGATGCTCATGGGCCTGCGCCTGGGCGAGGGCGTCGATCTGTCGGCGCTGGCAACGCGGTTCGGCGTGCGCCCGGACGACTTGTGCGATCCCGCCAAGGCGGGGTTCTACACCGGTGAGGGATTGCTCCGCTACGAAGGATCCCGGTTGATCGTGACCGATGCCGGGATGTCGCTGCTCGACGGCCTGCTCGGCGAGCTGGTCCCCGCTGCCCTCGTTGCGGCATGACCGCCGATTGCCCATGACCAGGGGCGATCTTCTCGAAGCGTGGCACAATCATCTGACCCAGGGCCGCCGCCGCTCGCCCCACACGGTGCGCGCCTACGCCGCAACTGCCGCACGGCTGCTCGATTCGCTGGGCGAGACCGATTGGACCACGCTGGGCCGGCTCGACGCGCAAGCGTTACGCGCGCAACTCGCGCGCCGGCGGAGCGAAGGGCTGGGCAACGCATCGGCCGCACGCGAGCTGTCGGCGCTCAAGGCGTTCCTGCTGTTCGCCCGCGCAGAGGCCGGCATCGCCGAGCCCGCGCCGCCACGCATGCGGGGTCCGCGAGTCAAGAAGGGCCTGCCCCGCCCGGTGACCCCCGACGAGGCGGTCAACCTTGCGGAAACGGTCGCCGAGGATGCGCGCGAGGAATGGATCGGGGCGCGCGATCGCGCGGTGCTGCTGCTACTGTATGGCGCCGGACTGCGGATCGCCGAGGCGCTGTCGCTGACCGGCGGGGACCTGCCGCTGGGCGAAGTGCTGACAGTCACCGGCAAGGGTGCCAAGCAACGCGCCGTGCCGTTGTTGCCGATCGTGCGCGAGGCGGTGGCGGACTATCTCACCAAGTGCCCCTGGCCGACTGGCCGCGACCTCCCGCTGTTCCGCGGGGCCAAAGGCGGAGCTTTGTCGCAAGGCATGATCCAGAAGGCGATGGCCCGCGCCCGCACCGGCCTGGGGCTTCCCGCCAGCGCCACCCCGCACGCCTTGCGCCACAGCTTCGCCACGCATCTGCTGGGTGCAGGGGCGGACTTGCGGAGTTTGCAGGAACTGCTCGGCCACGCCAGCCTGGGCTCGACCCAGATCTACACCAAAGTGGACGCAGCGACGCTGCTCGACGTGTACCGCAACGCCCACCCGCGCGAACGGGCGTAAGTTCCGGGCAGGTCGTATCGGCGGGTAAATCAGCCGCGCGGTTTCCAGGTCAGCACGCGCCACACATAAGCCCCGATCACCAGCGCCAGCGAGCCCAGGATGATCCACCCGAGCCACTGTTGCGTCTCCGCGAGGTAGCCGTTGAGCCACTTCCCGCCGAAGATCAGCAGCGCATTCCACACCGCCGCGCCCGCGAAGGTGAAGACCAGGAACTTGCCGTGCTTCATGTGCGCCAAACCGGCCGGGAGCGAGATCATCGTGCGCAGGAACGGCGAAAAGCGCATCGCGAACACGATCCATTGGCCGTGCCGGCGGAAAAACCGCGTCGCCTTCTCGACGTCCTCCCACTCCATCGTCAGCCATCGGCCCCAGCGGTCCACGATGGGCTCCAGCCGGTGGTAGCCGAGCCGGTCGCCGACAAGAAACCACACGTAGTTGCCCAGCGTCGAGCCGACCGTGCCGACCGCGAGCAATGGCCAGAATTCCATCGATCCGCGCGCCACGGCGATGCCGCCTAGGCCCATGATGAGCTCGGACGGGATCGGCGGAAAGACGTTTTCCAGGAACATCAGGAAAGCGATGCCCCAGTAGCCGCCCTGTTCGATCAGGGTGATGATCCATTCGTGCATGGGCGCTAAACGCGGAAGACCGCGATCAGGCCCCGAGCATTTCGGCGTGCCGTGTCTCGATCGCGTCCCAGATCATCCCGCCGACATCGCTCCCGTTGAAGGTGTCGATCGCCACGATCCCGGTCGGCGAGGTGACGTTGATCTCGGTCAGCCACTTGCCGCCGATCACGTCGATCCCGACGAACAGCAGCCCGCGGGCTTTCAGTTCAGGCCCCATCGCAGCGCAGATCTCTTCCTCGCGCGGGGTCAGCGTCGT
This sequence comes from Novosphingobium sp., assembly GCA_039914785.1. Lineage (GTDB taxonomy): Bacteria > Pseudomonadota > Alphaproteobacteria > Sphingomonadales > Sphingomonadaceae > Novosphingobium. Next base: position 858 of record JBDSOM010000036.1, on the reverse strand, counting down.
CGCCTCAGCATAGCCGCCGACCGCCAGGTTGGAGCGGAACTCGCCCTCGCCCGGCTTGCGGTTGATCGCGCCGGCCACTTCGCCGTCGACGAGGACGATGCGCTTGTCGCCTTCGGACACCTCGGGAATGAACGCCTGGGCCATCAGTGGCTCGGGCCAGACCTGGCCGAACATCTCGACGAGCGCACCCAGGTTGCTGCCGTCGGCAGGCACGCGGAACACCGCCTTGCCGCCGTTGCCGTGGAGCGGCTTGACCACGATGTCGCCCGGATGGCGGAGTTGGAAGGCCTTCACGTCCTCGATCCGCCGGGCCACCAGGGTGGGCGGCATGAACCGCGCGTAGTCGAGCACCATGACCTTTTCCGGCGCGTTGCGCACTGCAGCCGGATCATTGATCACGAGCGTCCGGCCCTTCAGGCGCTCCAGCAGGTGCGTTCCCGTGATGTACCCCAGGTCGAACGGTGGATCCTGGCGCATCAGCACCACATCGATGTCGTGCGCCAGATCGACCTGGCGATAGTCCCCACGCTGGAAATGGTCGCCCGCGATCCGCTGCACGGTAACGGGCGCGGCCCAGCAGGTCAGCTTTTCGCCCCCGTTCCCGTCACTGCCCGTTTCGAGCGCGAGGCTGCGCACATCGTAATGCCACAATTCATGCCCCCGCGCCTGAGCGGCGAGCATGAGGTGAAAAGTCGAATCGCCGTTGATGTTGATGGATTCAATCGGGTCCATCTGGACGGCTACGCGTAAGGTCATTCGGCTTCCTTTGCGGCGTGTCTCGACTTCGCTCGACACGAACGGTGTTAGTGCAGAACCCATATCGGTTCGTCTCGAGCGAAGTCGAGAGACCGTCAGGGC
>JBDSOM010000069.1:0-8353 GCA_039914785.1 Novosphingobium sp. | reverse complement strand
GGTGCCGGACACCTCGATATCGGGCAAGCGGGTTGTCCGCGAGCTGACCGAACTGATCGCCCAGCGTGGCAAGCCCGGTATGATCGTCAGCGATAACGGCACCGAGCTGACCTCGAACGCGGTGCTGGTCTGGTGCGGCGAGGCCAGGATCGAGTGGCATTACACCATGCCGGGCAAGCCTACCCAGAACGCCTTCGTCGAGAGCTTCAACGGACGGATGCGTGACGAGCTGCTCAACGAGACGCTGTTCATGAGCATGGGGCACACCCGCGAAAAGATCGCTGCATGGGCGGATGATTACAACACCGAGCGACCGCACTCCTCGCTCAGAACTGTGAGATTGCAAACCGCCCGTGGCGCTGACGCTCCAATCTGCCCGTCCAGCGCCGCCTCGACCACTTCAGGCGAGAGGAATGCCAACCGCCCGACCCGGGTGATGTAAGGTGCCGGCACCTGCTTGGTTTGAGCGAGCGTCTTGATGTCCATCGCCCCACTGCCCAGCGCCCGCCACTGCTGCGCTCGCGCAAGCAGCCTGGCCAACGACGGATCCGGGCCGCTCTGGGCGGCCACCCTGCACCAGCCCCATCGCCCGGCCGGTGTGGGTGAGACGGACGCTGCTTGTAATGGTGATGGCCCCATCGCCCTCGCCTGTAAACCGCAGCTGCGGGCCATGCTACGGCCGCCGCGCGCCTTGGCAGCTTCGTTGGTGTCCTCGGTCATAAGCGGTGAATTGTGGACCGCTCGCACAAAAACCTCAGGGGAATCACCAATCAAGGGCAACGTCTTGCGGCGAGGTGCGTTGTCCGAGGCAAACAACAAAGAACGGCGCGGGCCGGGGCTTCTGTGAAGGAAATGATAATGTTGTCGGACTCGCCGCAAAGCATCCGCATTCTGGTTCTCGAAGATGAACTCCTTCTATCCGCGGAGGTGGAGGCGGCTGTTAGCCTTGCCGGCTATGAAACAGTCGGGCCAGCCATTGACGTAGACGGCGCCCTTCATCTCATTCGAACTCAGAAAATCGATGCTGCGATCCTCGATCTGATCGTTCAAAACGTTCACTGCGACGAGGTGGCCGCCGAGCTAGCGAAACGCGGTATTCCCTTTGCCATTGCAACCGGTCTAAGCGTCAAAAAGGGCCATCCGGCATTGCTTGCCGCGCCCCGCATCACCAAGCCGTTCCGAGCTAAACATGTGCGAGATGTCCTAGCGGGGCTCCTTGCCAGCTCCAACTAACAGCATGTCGGGGCGTCCTGAGGATATGGCCTGAAAACCAATTATCCAATTGGTACCGGACAGCTACTCGCAGGCCCGGACATAAGGTAGTCGCGAAGTTAGCGACGGCATCCAAGCTGCATTGAAGTACCTGTGGTGCTCCGGTTCTATTCCCCGTCGCGGATGGGACGCGTTTCCGGCAGGGCCAAGAGAAACGGCAGGACGCAGCACGCGACGACGGCGATCATTATCCCGGGGACCAGTGCCGATCCGGTACGATCCATCAGCAGCTGCGCGAGATACGGGGTCAGTCCGCCGAAAATTGCTGTGGCTGCGGTCACCCCGAAGGCCAGTCCACTGAGGCGGCCTTCGCCGGGAAACTGCTCGGCCGTCGCGACGGCGCCGACTGCGCTGACCCCGCCGGCAACCGCGGCCAGAACGATCGCGGCGCCAAGCGCATACCGATACGACGCGCCCGCCATTAAGGAGAACATGGCGATCGGCAGCGCCGCGCTGCAGAGCGCCAGCGCCACAAGTACGGGCTTGCGTCCCCAACGATCCGACAGCAACCCGACTAGGGGCGTCACAACGATGACCGCGACGGCCGCGATCGTGGCGAGCCAGAGGGAGCCAGCCTCGTCCAGGGTGCCGACCGAAGTCAGGAAGACCGGGACATAGGTGATGCCGACGTAATAAGTGATCGATCCCAGCGCCGAAATGGCGAACCCACGCGCGATCCCCGCGCGGTGGTGGGCGAGTGAATAGCGCAGCGGATTCTTGGGCACCGTCCCGCGTTCCCGCTGGCGGACGAAGTCGGGCGATTCGTCCATCGTGGCGCGGGCGATAAGCACGCTTCCCGCGAGCGCCGCGCCAACCAGGAAGGGGACGCGCCAGCCCCAAGCCATCAGCGCTGCGTCCGACATGGAGCTGAGCGTCACGGCGGAAACGCCGACCGCCAGCAAAGCGCCAACCTCACTGGCGGCAGCCGCAAGCGAGGTGATCAGGCCACGGCGGTTTTGGGGCGCACCTTCCAGCAGGTAGGCGACCACGCCAGTATATTCGCCGCCGACCGAAAAGCCCATGACACACCGCACAAGCAGAAGCAGAACCCCCGCGATCGGTCCGATCTGCGCTGCGGTCGGCAGTAACGCGGTGATCAACATCGCCGCGGTCATCAGCGACATGGAGATCAGCATCGTCGGCCGGCGTCCATAGCGATCGCCGATATGCCCGAACGCCAGCGCACCGATTGGACGCATGAGATAGGCCAGGGCGAACCCTGCCAGCGTGGTCAGGACTGAAGCATCGCCGCCGGCGAAGAACACCCGCGACAGGACGGTGACGAGGTAGAGATAGAGCGTGAAGTCGTACCATTCCACGACCGTAGAGAAAGCCGCGATGGCCATCGATCCGCGCGAGAGCGTCTGTGGTGGTGTCATGATCTCGGCCGGGCCAGGGGTTAAGATAGGAATTGCCAGGTTAGACTATCCACTCGCAAGGGGGCATGCATCAGGAATATGTTGTAGTCGCGGTGATGGAACGACGGGGCCAATTGATGGTTTGTCTCGCATGGTGGCTTGGAACGCAGCGGGGGGCGGATGATCGAAACGGTTTTGGAGGAGGTGGACGGCTTCGATCGGGCAGTAATAACGGGGCTGTCGCAAGATCCCAAGACGATCCCCGCCCGCTATTTTTACGACTTGCGCGGCTCCGAGCTGTTCGAGGAAATAACCCGACTTCCCGAATATTACCCAACCCGCACCGAAGCCGCTCTTTTGAAGGCCCACGCCGCCGATCTCGTGCGCTTAACCGGCCGCGGGCGTCCTGTGGTGGAATTCGGTGCCGGATCGGTGACAAAGACCCCGCTGCTGCTCGGCGCGACCGGCGCGCGCGTGTATGTGCCGATCGACATCTCAGGGGAGTTCCTCGAGCAATCGGTGGCGGGCTTGGTCAGGGCCAGTCCGCATTTGCGGGTCGTCCCCGTTGTGGGCGATTTTACTCAGCCGCTGCAGCTGCCCGTACTAGACGGGCCGCTGACGGGGTTCTTTCCCGGATCGACAATCGGCAACTTCGATCATCGGTCGAGCGTCGATCTGCTGCGCTCGTTCCGGCAAACCTTGGGCGACGGCGCCTGCCTGGTCGTCGGTATCGACATGCGCAAGGATCCACGTTTGCTCGAGGCTGCCTACGATGACGCCGCGGGCGTTACGGCGGCGTTCAACCTGAACTTGCTGCACCGGATCAATCGCGAACTCGACGGCAATATCCCGGTCGATGCGTTTGAGCATCACGTGGTCTGGAACGACAGCCTGGGACGGATCGAAATGCATCTGCTGGCCAAGCGCGAGGTGTTCTTCCGCGCCGCCGGTCACCGTTTCGCGATGCGCGAGCGCGAGACGATCCACACCGAAAACAGCTACAAGTACACCGTGGCGGAGGTGCGTCTGCTGGCGCGCGCCTCGGGCTGGGAACCGCTCGCGTTCTGGACCGACCCCGATGCGATGTTTGGCCTCCACGTCTGGGCCGCGGCCCGTGACGAGCTGCAGCCGTGACCGCAGTCGCCGAGGCCAATGAACCGGTTGCAAACGGCCTGACGCGGTTCACCGCGGTGCGCGCCTCCTCTGTGGCGCTGACGGCGGGGCTGTCATCGGAGGACTGCCAGGTGCAGTCCATGCCCGACGCCAGTCCCGCCAAATGGCACCTGGCCCACACCACATGGTTCTTCGAGACGTTCCTGCTCGCGCCACTATTGGCCGACTACCAGCAGTTCGACCCGGCGTTTACGGTGCTGTTCAATTCCTATTATGTCGGCGTCGGTGAGCGACATCCACGAGCGGAGCGCGGCTTACTTACTCGCCCCTCCTTGACTGAGGTTCATGGTTATCGCGATCATGTCGATGCGGCGATGGCGCGGCTGATCGAGCAGGTTCCGAGCGCGGGCTGGGAGGATATCCTCGAGCTGGGTCTCCATCACGAGCAACAGCATCAGGAACTCATCCTGATGGACATCCAGCACGCGTTTTCCCGCAATCCGCTGACGCCGACATATCGCGCGACTGCGCCCATCGCTGTCGACCTGGAGCCGACAAAGTGGGCCGAACTGCCAGGCGGCCTGCACCTGATCGGACACGCTGGCGATGGCTTTGCCTTCGACAACGAATCCCCGCGCCACCGCGTGTGGTTGGAGCCGTTCGAGATTGCCGACCGGCTCGTCACGGCAGGCGAATACTTGCACTTCATCGAGGCAGGCGGGTATCGGACGCCGGAACTGTGGCTGTCCGACGGCTGGGCGATGGTCGAGGCCGAGGGCTGGCGTGCACCGCTCTATTGGGAGCAACTCGGCAACGAGCTGTGGACTCGCTTCTCGCTCGAAGGCCGCAAGCCCGTCGATTCTGAAGAGCCAGTCCTACATGTCAGCTTCTACGAGGCCGATGCCTATGCGCGCTGGGCCGGATGCCGGCTCCCGACCGAAGCCGAGTGGGAAGTGGCGGCCCGCCTCGGCGGGCTGCGCGAGGTCCGCGATCGCGGCTGGCAGTGGACCGCATCGCCTTATGTGGGATACCCCGGATTTTCGCCTGCTGCGGGCGCGGTAGGTGAGTATAACGGCAAATTCATGGTCAACCAGTTCGTCCTGCGCGGCGGCTCGTCCGCTACCCCGGCAGGGCACACGCGGGCGACTTATCGCAACTTCTTTCCCCCCGCCTCGCGCTGGGCGTTCAGTGCGATCAGGCTCGCGCGCTAGGACTTCAGAGCAAAATTGACGCAGGCCCTGCATTGTAGGGCGAGCGGATCGATCGTCTCGATTGGTGAGATGTCCTGGGTGATCACCAGCGGCAGCTCGGTGCAGCCAAGCACGACCGCCTCGCAGCCGTGGGCGGCATGGCGCTGCAGCAAGTCGGCGAAGTAATCGCGGAATTCGTCGGTGACGATGCCGTCCGCTAACTGGGTTTGGATCGCTTGCACCCGCTCGCGATCGGCTTCGTCCGGGATCGTGACCTTGACCCCCGCTGCACGGAGCGGCTCGGCGTAATAGCCGTCCTCCATCGTGAAGCGCGTGCCGAGCAGCAGGACTTTGCCCAACCCGCGAGACACGACGTGATCGCACACCAGATCGATGGCGTGGAACAGCGGCGGTCCCGTTGGCAACCGGTCCGAGATCTGGTTGTAGACCTTGTGCAGCGTATTGTTAGCGATCATCCAGCAATCGGGCGAAAACGACAGCAGCGTTCGGATTTCCTGCAGGAGCAGCTCGGGAATCTCGCTCCAATCGCCCAGATATGAACTGCGAATCTCGTGATAATCGATACTGTAGAGTGCGATCCGGGCGGAATGATGCATGCCCAGACGGCGCTGCACCTCCTGGTTGAGCATGCGATATGGCAGGATGGTCGAGGGCCAGCTCGTCCCGCCGAGTATTCCGATCAGCTTCATGGTGTTATCTCACTCTCATACAAACCGTGGGATCGGCCCGACTTGCGGCGTCTGGTTTGGCAGATCGACAACTTCCTCATCCACGTAGCACCATCCCCATCCTTCGGGCGGATCGCAGCCCTCGATGATCGGGTGGCCGGTTCCCTGGAAATGCTTCGTGGCATGGCGATTGGGCGAATCGTCGCAGCAAGCGACGTGGCCGCACGCCCGGCACAGGCGCAAATGCACCCACCAATCGCCGGTTTCGAGGCACTCCTGACAGCCCTTCGTGCCCGGAGTGACGACCTTGATCGTTTCGAGATGCTGGCACATATCAGGCATTTTCCGGCTCCTTCTGGCGGGCAAGAAACGCATGGATCGAGGCGACGACCTGGGCGCCGTCCCCCGCCGCAGCGGCCACGCGCTTTACCGATCCCGAACGCACATCGCCGACCGCGAAGATTCCGCTGCGGCTGCTTTCGAGCGGCAGCCGGTCAGCTGCGACCTCGCCGCCGGTAAGCACGAACCCACGAGAGTTGAGTTTCACGCCCGTCGCGGCAAGCCAGTCGGTGTTCGGGTCAGCGCCGATGAACAGGAAGAGCTGGCTGGTGCGCAGGCGATTTTCCTGCGCGCTCCCATTGCGGCGCCAGGAAATGGCGTTCAGCGAATGGCCTTGCCCGTCGAGGCCAGCGATTTCCACTCCTTCGATCACGTCGATGTTCGGCCGGCTGGAGATGCGTTCGATCAAATAGCGCGACATCGTCTCGGCCAGCGGTCGGCGGACGAGAATCGTGACCCGCTGGGCATGGCCCGCAAGGAACACCGCCGCCTGGCCCGCCGAGTTCCCACCGCCGACCAAGGTGACGCCCTGTCCAGCGCACAGCCGTGCTTCAATCGGCGATGCCCAATAATGGACCGACGTGCCTTCGAACCGCTCCAATCCTTCCACGGGTAGGGCCCTAGCACCAGGCTTGGGGAGTTCGAAGCCAGAAAAGAGAGGATTTGGCGGCCATGACAACGATCAGAATTGAAACTGTGACCGATGAGATAGTGGGCAGGTTTATGCCGAGGTCTACGCAGGCGACGATCGCGAGCCGGTCATGCGCTCAGATGCAGCGTTCGCATCGCACGAGGACCTGGTTGAGCAAGTGCTAGAAATGTGCCGCACCCACTTCCCCGATCACGCGCCGTTTGCAGACGATCCAACGATTGGGGTGTGACGGATCGGGCAGCCAGTTTGGGCCTCGCAGGCGGATACTGCCGATCGACAGAGGCCTCAGCTTTCGAGCGAGTTACCGCTAAATGTTCGCATGAACTTGCTCGCTTGCTCATCCCACCGCGCCGGAATGGCCCCGGTCGCCAGCAGCGCGGCCCCATCGATTGAAGCCGTCAGCTGTCCGTTCAGCGCCGCCTCGACCACTTCGGGCGAGAGGAACGCCAGCCGCACGACCCGAGTGATGTAAGGTGCCGACACTTGCTCGGCTTGGGCGAGTGTCTTGATGTCCGTCTCCCCGCGGCCCAGCACCCGCCACCACTGCTGCGCCCGCACGAGCAGCTTCACCAGTGACGGATCCGGGCCGCGCTGGACGGCCAGCCCGCCATCACCCTGCACCAGCCGCATCGCGCGGCCGGTGCGGGTCAGGCGTACGCTGCTGGTGATAGAGATGGTCGCGTCCCCCTCACCTGCGAACGGCAGCTCGAGCAGCTCGGCGATGCCAGTGCTGCTCACCTCGATCCGCAGTCCATCATCGAGAAGTTGCACGCGAGCGATGAGCGGCCGCAGTTTGGGCCCGCCCCGTCCCAGCTCTGACGCCAGGTCCTCGCACCGCTCGGCGACCGCGCTGAACCGATTGGGCGGAAGGTGGATGCTAGCGCGCTGGGCCAGCAGCAGCGCATCCGCGAACAGCTCGGTGACCTCCTGGCCGACCACCCGCTCGATCTCGCGGGCCGGAATCCGCAACCGTGGCGCGGTGCTGACCTCGCCGTGCTGAGCGGTCTTGCTGACATAGTAGCGATATCTGACCTTACCTGACCAGCGATAAGCCCGCGAAGCTTCGTGCCGCCCGCCGAATGGCGCGCGGCGCGACAGCCCACGATCCGGCGGATGAAACTGTCGCCGAGACGCCGGCCGCGACGCCGGTTCGCGGCCCTAGCAAGATCGACCAGGTCCTCGCCCTGCTGCGCCGCGAGGAGGGCGCGACTCTGGCCGAACTGATGGAGACCACCGGCTGGCTGCCGCACACCACCCGCGCGGCGCTGACGGGCCTGCGCAAAAAGGGCCATGTGCTCGCCAAGGACACCCGCAAGTCGAGCGACGAGGGGCTGGAGCAGGATTTCAACTCATTGGATGCCCAGCGCGAGGCCTGCGCCGTCTATGTGGCGAGCCAGGCCAGTGAAGGCTGGACCTTGATGCCCGCGTACTACGATGATGGCGGGATCTCGGGCGGGACGCTGGAGCGGCCTGCGCTGCGGCGCCTGCTCGCCGATGTCGCGGCCGGGCACATCGACACCATTGTCGTCTACAAGGTCGACCGGCTGACGCGCTCGCTGCTCGACTTCGCCAAGCTGGTCGAGGCGCTGGACAAGGCCGATACCAGCTTCGTGTCGGTGACCCAGTCGTTCAACACCACCACCAGCATGGGGCGGCTCACCCTCAACATGCTGCTTTCGTTCGCCCAGTTCGAGCGCGAGGTCACCGCCGAGCGGATCCGCGACAAGATCGCCGCGTCCA
>JBDSOM010000114.1:0-10213 GCA_039914785.1 Novosphingobium sp. | reverse complement strand
CTCACCGACGCCGACGGCCCCAACCGCGCCCTCAAGATCCGTACCATGCGCCTGCCCGATACCTTCCAGGACCACGATAACCCAGACCAGCAATACGACGACGCCAAGCTCACCGCACCCCACATCGTCACCACCGCACTCACCGCCCTCAGGTGGAACGAAACGGCGGCCGTGCCGGAAGCGCGCGTGGTCAAGGTATGAGCATTCTCCTGGCAGCCGCGCTGGCCCAGGCCGCTGCGGGACCCATCACTTTCGAGATCAGCAACGTGCGCAACGCGCGCGGCCGGGTGCTGGTCGCGGTGTGCCCGCAAGGCAAGTTCCTCAAGGAAGACTGCGCTTACAACGGCAGCGCGCCCGCCCGCGCCGGCACGGTCACGGTGGTCGTGCCCAACGTACCGGCTGGCGACTATGCGGCGCAGTCGTTTCACGACGAGAACGGCAACGAGCAAGTCGACCAGAACTTCATCGGCATTCCCAAGGAAGGCGTCGGCTTTTCCCGCGACGCACGGATCGTGTTCGGCCCGCCCAAGTGGAACGCGGCGCACTTTCTCCACCAGGGCCAGCCCAGCGTGATGCGCGTGCGCTTGCGCTACATGACCGGCGCCAGCGGCCCGCCCGCGCCGCGCCGGCCCTAAACCGGGACGACGCGGCCCGCGGGGGCACCGCGGGCCAGACACTTACCCCGCGCGGGCCGTCAGGCGATTGAGGTGGCCGATGAGCGCGGTCGCTCCGCCGGTCTTCATCACCCGGTCGAAATCGGCACGGCGCGTCGCGAGCTGGCTGATCGCGTTGCGATAGTAGACGTCGATGATCTTCCACTGGCCGCCGCTCTGGCGCAGCCGGTAGTTCAGCGTCTCCCTCGTCCGGCCGGCGTTCAGCGTGGTGCGGACCAGCTTGTCCCCGCCGCGCGTCTCGACCCCCACGGCGGCGAAGGTTTCGCCCGCGTAGCTGTTGAAGTTCTTGGCGTACTGCGCAACCGTCAGGTTGCGAAACGCCTGGATCAGGCTGGCCTGCTGCGGCGCCGGGATCGTGGTCCACGCCGGGCCGACCGAGAGCCGCGCCATAAGGGGCAAGTCGAACGTGCGGTCGATCACCGGAGCGATCGCGCGGGTCCGCGAAGCCTGGGTCCCACCCGACTTCATCAGCGCCAGCAATCCGCCATGGAGCGAATCAACCGTGCCCTGGGCAGGATCGGCAGCGAACGCCGAAGGGGCCGAAACGACCGTGATGGCGGCGGCGCCGGTAAGTGCGAGGGCAATCGCGATGGATCGGTTCATAGCGTCATCTCTTTATGTTCACAGGTGAATATCAAACCCCTAGGCGGCATCAAATTTAGCCGGGGTGAACGAGGCGGATAAGCCAAATCACTGTCACTGCAAAGCCGCTCGTTGCCGGGAATGCGCGCCACCGATGGGAGCGAAAGCTTGACGGCGCGGCCGAAATTGTCTCCTAGGCGGCTAAAGCTGGCGGAATTGCGGGTGCCGGTCGGGCGCACGAGAACCGGCTAGGAGTTTTAGAATGGCGATACCCCTGGGCCAGGCCGTGCGGATCGGCGGCCATGCGATCAGGAACCAGATCAAGGGCGGCAAGTACCCGCTCGTGCTGATGCTGGAACCTCTCCTGCGCTGTAATCTGGCCTGCAAGGGCTGCGGCAAGATCGACTATCCCGACGCCATCCTCAACCGCCGCCTCTCGTACGACGAGTGCATGCAGGCGATCGAGGATTCGGGCGCTCCGGCGGTGTCGATCGCCGGCGGCGAGCCGCTGCTCCACCGCGACATGGCCAAGATCGTCAAAGGCTACATCGAGCGCAAGAAGTTCGTGATCCTGTGCACCAACGCGCTGCTGCTCAAGAAGAAGATCGACGACTACGAGCCCTCGCCGTTCTTCACCTGGTCGATCCACCTCGACGGCGACCAGCAGATGCACGACGTCGCGGTCAGCCAGGACGGCGTGTACGACATCGCGCTCGAAGCGATCCGCCTCGCCAAATCGCGCGGCTTCCGCACCCAGGTCAACTGCACCGTATTCAACGGCGCCGACCCTGAGCGCCTCGCGGCATTCATGGACCTGATGACCGCCGAGGGCGTCGAAGTCACGATCTCGCCCGGCTACGCCTACGAGCGCGCCGCCGACCAGGAGCACTTCCTGAACCGCGAGAAAACCAAGCTGCTGTTCCGCGACCTGCTGAGCCGGGGCGCCAAGAAGGGCGCGGCTGCCGGCACCGGCGGCGGCAAGCGCTGGAACTTCACCAACTCGCCGCTGTTCCTCGACTTCCTCGCCGGCAACCGCAGCTACGAATGCACCCCGTGGTCGATGCCACTGCGCACCGTTTTCGGCTGGCAGAAGCCCTGCTACCTCGTCGGCGAAGGCTACGTCGAGACGTTCGCGGAGCTGATGGAAGACACCGATTGGGACCAGTACGGCGTCGGCAAGTACGAAAAGTGCGCCAACTGCATGGTCCACTGCGGCTTCGAAGGCACCGCCGCCAAGGAAGGCCTGCGCCGTCCGCTGGAATTCCTCAAGGTCGGCATGAAGGGTATCCGCACCGACGGCCCGATGGCACCAGACATCGACCTGTCGAACCAGCGCCGCGCCGACGACGTCCACTCGACCCACGTCGAGCGCGAAATGGAGAAGATCCGCATCGAGGATCCCGAAGGGTATCGGCGGGCAACCCGGGCGGCATAATTCGTTCCCGATCCTCCCCATTTTTGCGCGGCACAAATGGGGAGGGTCAGGGAAAAGCCATCCGCTGCCCAGCTTGCCGCGCCCCGGCGCCGAGTGCGCGATAAGCCCGATTGAACCCCGCGACCGTGCGCACCAATCCGGGGATCTGTCGGGGGTTGGCGGCCAGCGAGCCGAACACCGCGCCAAGCGCGAGCCCGCCACCGGGCTTCATGGCGACGGCAATCGCCGGGGGCAGCGCGGAGCCGGCATCATCGGAGATGCAGCGCAAGACCGCGAACGGCAGCCCGGCGGAGGCCGCCACCGCCGCCACGATGTGGCTTTCCATGTCGGCCGCGAGGCTTCCTGAAGCGCGGTTGAGGTTCGCCTTTTCAGCCGGGTCCGCGATCAACCGGCCGTCGGCATGAACCGGCCCGATGCGGGCGTTGGGCAGACGGTGTGACAACGCCGCGATCCAGCGCGGGTCGCACGCGAAGTCGCCAACCCTGTCAGCGATCACCCAGTCGCCAAGGCCCAGGTCGGGAGCGAGCGCACCGGCCATGCCGAAGCTGATGATCCCGGCGGCGTCCTTGGCCAGATCGGCCAACTCATCCGCCAGCCGCTGCGCAGCGCCGCCCCCGGCGATCGTCCGCACCCCCAGCCCCCGCAGCACCGCAGCCTCGCGCCGGAGGCCGACGACCGCGATTACATCCCCCACTCGACCGTATCCGTGTTGGCGTTCTTGAGGTTGCGATAGCGGGCCAATGCCCAGACCGGGAAGTACTTCGGGTAGCCGTGGTAGCGCAGGTAGAACACGCGCGGGAAACCGCCGCCGGTGTAGAGTTCCTGCCCCCACAGGCCGTCCTGCGCCTGGTTGGCCATCAACCAGCGGATGCCGCGATCGACCGCCGGTCCATTCACTTCGCCGATCGCCATCAGGCCCAGGACCGCCCAGGCGGTTTGCGATGCGGTCGATGGCGTCGGCGCGTATCCGCTGCGGTCGAGCGCGTAGCTGTCGCAGCTTTCGCCCCAGCCGCCGTCCTCGTTCTGCACGCGCTGGAGCCAGGCTACCGCCTTCGCGACCATCGGCTGCTCGCGCCCAATCCCGGCGCGGCCGATCGCGCACAGCACCGACCAGGTCCCGTAAACGTAGTTGACGCCCCAGCGGCCGAACCACGAGCCATCGGGCTCCTGCTCCTGCTCCAGCCAGGCAAGCCCGGCCTTCATCCGCGGCGAATCGTTGGGCTCGCCCATTTGCGCGAGCAGCGAGATCACCCGCGCCGAGACATCGGCGGTCGGCGGGTCGAGCAGCGCGCCGTGATCGGCGAACGGCAAGTTGTTGAGGTACTGCGCGTCGTTATCGGCATCGAAGGCCGCCCAGCCGCCCAGATTTCCCTTGGTATCCCGGCACTGCAAGCCTTCGACCCATTCGCGGCCGCGCGAGACCGCCTCGTCATCCTTGCCGCCGCGGCGATCGGCCAGGCGGTGCATCGCCATCGCGACGACCGCGGTATCGTCCAGATCGGGGTAATAATCGTTGTTGTACTGGAACGCCCAGCCGCCCGGTCGAACGTCGGGGCGCTGGTCGGCCCAGTCGCCGGCCACGCCTGTCACCTGGCGCGGACCGAGCCAATCGAGCGCCATGTTCGCGCGGGCCAGGGCCTCGTCGCTACCGACCTCGATCATCGCGTGCGCCGCCAGCGCGGTGTCCCACACCGGCGAAACGCAAGGCTGGCAATAGGCCTCGTCGTCCTTGACCACGAGCAGCTTCTCGACCGACAGCCGCGCGATCGCCCGCGCCGGATGATCCTCCGCATAGCCGAGGACGTCGTACATCATCACCGAATTGGCCATCGCCGGATAGATCGCGCCGAGGCCGTCCTCGCCGTTGAGCCGCTCGGTCACCCATTCGGCGCAAAGCCGGATCGCCTTTTCGCGCACACGGCCGGGCCACAGCTTGTCGCCCGCCTTGAGCACCGCGTCGAGCGCGTGAAAGCCCTTGGACCAGTACCAGCGGACGTTGTCGGCCTGGCTGTTGAGCTTGGCCGGCCGGCCGATGAACAGCTCGTCGATCAGCACGCCCTTGGGGTTCTTCGCCTTGGGCTTGAGCGCGCACAGCACCAGCAGCGGCACCACGACCGTGCGCGCCCAGTACGACATCTTGGCAAGGTGGATCGGGAACCAACGCGGCGCGAGGATCAATTCGGGCGGGATCGTCGGCACCGCATCCCACGGCCCGGCGCCGAACAGCGCGAGCTGGATGCGGGTGAAGACGTTGCCGGCCTCGGCCCCACCGGCCCGGTGGATCGCGGCGCGGGCGCGCGCCATGTGGGGGGCGGCGATGTCGTCGCCGATCATCTTGAGCGCGTAGTACGCCTTGATCGTCGCGCTGACGTCGAACCCGCCGTCCTGGTAGAGCGGCCAGCCGCCGTGCGCGTCCGCCTGGCGGCGGCGCAAGTAGGTGCCGATCTTGGCTTCGAGCGCCGCGTCCACCGGCTCGTCGAGGTAGTGGCGCAGAAGGACGTATTCGGCGGGAATGGTGGCGTCGGCTTCGAGCTCGAAGACCCAGTGGCCATCGTCCTGCTGCGCGTCGAACAGGGCATTCGCCGCGCGGCCGATCGTGGCCTCGACCTGGCCGCGCAGTTGTTCAGGGGCGATCGTGTCGGTCAACATCGCGGGAGCCCATAGCGCAGCGAGCGCCCCAAGGCCAACCGGGCCGCGCCGTCGCCGGTGCGCAATGCCCCTTCGATCGTCGCGGGCAGGCCGTTCTGGACCCAGTCGCCGGCAAGGAACAGGTTGCCCCAGGGGGTCCGGGTGCCGGGCCGCAGGGCGTCCTGTTCGGGCGTGGCGGCGAACGTGGCGCGCTTTTCCTTGACGATCTGCCAGGCAGGCAGCGGCGTTGCGATATCCAGCGCGCGGCAGATGTCGGCCCACAAGGTGCGGGCAAGCGCCTCGCGGTCGTTATCGGCGAGGCGGTCGGCATGGCTGACGGTGACGGAGAGGCGATTGTCGTGGGCAAAGATCCACTCGGCCGTACCGCCGATGACGCCAAGCATGGCGGGCGTGCCGGGCGGTGGGGCAACCGCGAAGTGGCCGTTGAGGATCGCGTGGTGCGCGGTCGGCGCGGTCAGGCCGGGGACGAGGTCGAGCGCGACCCAGGCGGGCACGGCCAGGATCACGGCTTCGTCGGCGGTGATCGCTTGCGGGCCGTCGTTCCACACGAGGGTGGATACGCGCTCGCCGGCGAACTCCAGCGCCTTCAGGCGCCGCCCCGTCGCGAGCGTCGTGCCGCGCTCACCCAGCCAGCCGAGCGCCGGTTCGATGAACGCCGCGCCGAGCGTCGGCTGGGCGATCCGGGGCCGCGTGGCCAGGCCGCCCTTGCCCATCGTCTCACCCAGGACGCGCGCCGCCAGCGCGGCGGACGAAGCGGCGACGGGGGTGTTGAGCACCGCGAGCATGACCGGGTCGATGAAGCGGTCCCACAGCGGCCCGCTCGGCTCGACCACCTGACCGATCGGCACCGATCCCGCGCGCAGCAGCCTGCCCAGGGCGAGATATTCGCGCGCATGCGTTCCCGGCACCCGGCGCGACGTGCTCAGCACCCACCACGGCAGGCGGCCGTCGTTGATCCCAACGGTCCAGCGCTCGCCGGTGGTCACATCGGCGAAGGCGAAGTCGGCATGATCGGGCCCGGCGAGCGGCGCGGTCGCCCCCACGGCGCGGCGGAAGTCCGCGACCGCCTGATTGCCGGCAAGCACCAGGTGGTTGCCGTTGTCGATCGTCATGCCGAGCGCCGGATCGTGATACGAGCGGCAGCGCCCGCCGGCTTGCGCGGCGCTATCGCTGAGCGCCACCGCGACCCCGGCCTCGCGCAGCGCGACGGCAGCGGCGAGCCCGGCGAGGCCCGCTCCGGCGATCGTGGCGCGGCGTACGGCGGTCACTGCCAGCGATTCCGAATCGGGTCCGGCCGGGCAAGATGGGGCGAGGCGAAGTTGACGAAGTACACGATGTGCACGGTGTTCAGGGCACCCCACGGGGATGTGTCACCTTGTGGGCAAACTGTCACCTTGCGCTCCCCCGAAGCGCCGAAAAGCAAGGAAAGTGGGCCCGCCATCGCGCAGGATAAACCATGAATGGCGCCGTGTAGGAAAGTCATTTGAACAGGCTGTAGCGGATCAGCGCGAGGACCAGCCGCAGCTTGGACGTCCCGATCCGCTGGCGCGGCGCCTGCCAGCCCCGGCGGACCATCCGGGCGAGCACGCGCGAATAGGCGCTGTCCATCAGCCGCGGGGCGATCAGATGGCCTTTGGGCCTGGCGGCCAGGATCGCGTGCGCCGCCGCGAAATGGGCTTGAGCCTTTGGCGCGAGCCAGCGCGCGGCGCGATCGAGCCGCGGGTCGGCGGCGACGGCTGGCGGCGTCGTCGGGACGATGCCCGCCGCCTCGAGCGCCTCGATCGGCAGATAGACCCGGCCGATCCCGGCGTCCTCGTCGATGTCGCGCAGGATGTTGGTGAACTGCAGCGCGCGGCCGAGGTGATGGGACAGCGCGATGCCCTCGGCGCGCTCCATCCCGAACACTTTCACCGAGAGCCGGCCGACCGCGGAGGCGACCCGGTCGCAGTACAAGTCCAGCTCGGCGAACGGCGGCCAGCGGACTTCGCCGTCGAGATCCGTCTGCATTCCGTCGATCACCGCGCTGAAATCGGCCTGCTCGATCCCGAACCGGCGGATCGGATCGGCGAGGAACGCCGCCGGGGCGGGCGCCTCGCCGCGATACAGCGCCGCGATGTGTTCGCGCCAGGCGTCCAGCTCGGCGCGGCGGATCTCCAGCGGGCGATCGAGATCGTCGGCGATGTCGTCGACGATCCGGCAAAAGCCGTAGATCGCGTACATCGCCTCGCGCTCGGCCTTCGGCAGCACCCGCATCCCGGCGTAGAACGAGCTGCCCGCGACTTTGGCGTGAAGATCGGTGGCGGTGACACCGGTCATGGGTGGGGCCTCACTTGCCAATCCTCGATACGGCGTGCCGCGCCAGCGCGCCCAGCGCAAGCCACGCGGCGCGGGGCTTGGAATGGTGGACGTTCTGGCTCAGCGGATCGCGGCGGAGCAGCCCCTCGGTCAGGTCCTCGGCGAGGCGCTGGATGATCGCGACCTCGGCGGCAAGCCGCGGGTCGCGGATCGCCCGCGCGAACGGGGCGCTCTGGCGCAGGAGCTGCTGCGTCTGGCTGGCGAGCGCCTCGATCACCCGGCGCAGCCCGGGCGCGGCGCGCGGCGCGGCGAGCGCCTCGACGGTCAGGCCGGCGCGCTCGAGCATGGGCACGGGGATGTAGACCCGGTCGAGCGCGAGGTAGTCCTTCTGGCAGTCCTGCAGGTGATTGATGATCTGCAGCGCCGCGCACAACGCGTCGTTCGCCGCCCAGGCGCTGCGGTCCTCGCCGTGCACGTCGAGCACGAAGCGCCCGACCGGCATGGCGGAAAGCCGACAATAGCCGATCAGGTCGTCCCAATCGGCATAGCGCCGCACGGTCACGTCCTGGACGAAGGCGTCGAGCAGATCGTGGGCCTGGGCGGGGTCGATCCCGCGGGTCCGCTGGACCTGACCGAGCGCCATGGCTTCGGGCGCGCCTTCTCCATCAAGGCCGGCACGCATATGGGCCAGTTGGGCGAGCTTGGTTTCGACCGATGCGGTTTCGTGATCGGCGATGTCGTCGCCGGCGCGCGCGAAGCGGTAGAACGTCAGGATCGGCGCGCGCAGCTCGGGCCTGATCAGGAACGAGGCGACGGGGAAATTCTCGTCGGTGTGGCCTTTGCCGGAATCGAATTCAGTCATCGTGGCGCCCTGACATTCGGCCTGACATTTGGCATTGCCTGGACGCGGCCCTTCCACAGTCCGCCCCGCCCTTGCGCGTGCTGCCACGCCGAGGCCAGCGTGCACCACGCATAGAATCCCGCCACCAGCGGCAGCGCCAAACCCCACAGCGGCGAGCGGCGATAGAACCGCAGCAGCGGCTGGTAGGCGATCACCATCAGCGCGCACGTCGCCAGGCCGAGCAGTTGCGCGGCCCCGCTCGCGAACAGCAGCGCCACCGGCAGCGCGAACACCAGCGCTAGGCCGACGATCGTGAGCGCCAGGATCGCCGGATTGTAGCGCAACTGCGCATAAGCCGAACGCGCGATCATCGCCGCGATCTGGCCCACGCTGACATAAGGACGGATCGAGCGTGAGCGGTGGGTCAGGCCGAGCCAGATCGGCCCCTGCCGCTTGATCAGCGCGCCCAGGGTGCAATCGTCGATCAGCGCGCCGCGCATCGCCGCGATCCCGCCCGCAGCCTCCAGCGCCTGCCGCTCGACCAGGACGCAGCCGCCCGCCGCACCGGAGATCGGCCCCCGGCGGTTTATCCAGTTGAACGGATAAAGCATCATGAAGAACCAGATGAACGCCGGCACCAGCGCGCGTTCGGGCCCGGTTTCGCAGTGCAGCTTGGCCATGAACGAGACGAGCTTGCGGCGTTTGGTCAGCGCGATCCCGACGAGGCGGCGCAAGGTATCGGGATCGTGGGCGATGTCGGCGTCGGTCAGCCAGAGGAACTGCGGCTTGCCGGCTTGCGCGATGCCTTGCGACAGCGCCCACAGCTTGCCCGTCCAGCCGGGTGCCAGCGGCGCGCCATCGAGCACGCTGACCCGTTGCGAAATGCCGCGCGCGATCGCGCCCGTGCCGTCGCCGCTGTCGTCATCGACCAGGATGATGCGGAACCTGCCCGGATAGTCCTGCGCCGCGACGCTGCCCAGCGAGCGGGCGATGACATCCGCTTCGTTCCGCGCCGGGATCACCGCGACCACGTCCGGCCACAGCGCCGGCGCATGCACCGCCACCGCATCGTCGCGCTCGGTGCACAGCCAGAAGCCCGTGCCGAGCAGCCCCAGCCAGATCACCAGGGCAAGCAGGCCCCAAAACACCATCGCGCTCATCGGATCATCCCCGCGCTGCGGAACCACGCGATCGCGTCGGCTAGCGCCTCGGCACAAGGCCGCGCGGTGTAGCCCAGCTCGCGCTCCGCCTTGGCCGAAGTGTAGAACATGTGGTGCCGCGCCATGCGCAGCGAATCGAGCGTCAGGAACGGCTCCTTGCCGGTCAGCTTGCCGCCGAGTTCGGCCAGCCAGGCGAGCGGGAACAGCGGCGCGACCGGCAACTCGACCGTCGGGGCCTTGCGTCCCACGATCCGCGCGATCTCGCCCAGCATCGCGCCCAGGCTGACGTCCTGCCCGCCGAGGATGTAGCGTTCCCCGACCTGGCCATGGTCGGCGGCGAGGATGTGGCCGCGCGCCACGTCGTCGACGTGGACGAGGTTCAGCCCGGAATCGACGAAAGCCGGCATCTTGCCGTTCGCGGCCTCGACGACGATCCGCCCGGTCGGGGTCGGACGCACGTCGCGCGGCACATTCGAGTTCAAGTACTTCTTCAGTTCGGGAATTGCCACCGACGGCGGCGGCGGCGCATCGGCTACGGCCATCCAGGCCATGCTGCGCCGGCTGGTGGACGGCGAGA
>JBDSOM010000032.1:0-6896 GCA_039914785.1 Novosphingobium sp. | reverse complement strand
TGACCGCGCCTTTCTCCAGATCGTCGGCCGGATCGATGATGATTGCCCGGCGGCTGCCCAGCGTCGGGCGCGTGTTCAGGCGCTGCTGCATCCGGCGGATTTGATCGATGGTGATGTTGCGCTTGGTCTGGAACGGCTTGCCGTCGGCGCGCTTCTTTTCCTCGTCATCGTTCGCGGGAAGATGGCTGAGCACCAGGATATCGGGGTGCGCCTCGGCGGCAGGCTGGGGAACGCCAGGCTCCGCCACGAGCGCGCGCGCCGCCTCAAGGGCAAAAGCACTTTTGCCAAGTCCTTGTTTTCCTGAGATAATCCAAGCGTGATGCATGCGTTCTGACGTCATGGCGGCCCGCCATTCCCGCCACGCCTCGTCGTGACCGATCAGCATCGCGCGTCGACCGCCGCGAGGATCAGCGCATGTGTTTCATCAACCAACCCCTCCCCATCGATCCGCGCAAACCGCCCTGGATCGGCGTCGGCCAAAGCTCGGAACGTCGCTGCGACCGCCGCATGGTAGCCGGCGTCACGCCCGCCGATCCGATCGGCCGCTCCACCATCGCGCCGCGCCGTACGCGCGACAGCGACGTCCGCCGAAACCTCGATCAGCAAGGTCAGATCGGGCAGCAGGCCACCGCTGCCGATGCCATGCAAGGCGAGGATCTCGCGATCCTCGAGCCCGCCCGCCCCGCCCTGGTAGGCGCGGCTCGAATCGACGAAGCGGTCGCAGATTACCCAGCGGCCTGTTTCCAGCGCTGGGCGAATCAGCCGCTCGACATGATCCGAGCGCGCCGCGGCGAACAGCAGCGCCTCGGCGCGCGGGCTCCAGCCCGCCCCGTCAGCATCGAGCAGCAAAGCGCGGATCGCCTCGGCGCCTGACGTGCCGCCGGGTTCGCGGGTGACGACCGCCTCGATCCCCCGCGCGGCAAGCGTTTCGGCGAGGAGCCGGGCCTGGGTGGACTTGCCCGCCCCCTCGCCGCCTTCCAGCGCGATGAACTTTCCGCGTGTCATGGGAGCAGCCCTGCCAGTCCGTTGGCCAGTCGGTCAAATGGCCCGGCTGCCGCAACTCCGATTTGCACGGCCAGCGGCACGCTTGCGACGCGTTGTCCATCGACAGATACTTCGAGTTGCGCCGCAGCGGCGTTCGCGGCGATCGGGGCCACGAGCGGGCCGCGATAACGCAAGGTCATCGTGACTTTTGGCCTGGTCCCGCGCGGGACTGTCACGCTGAGGCCGCTCGGCACGACCAGGTTCACCTGGCGAACCGAACCGCCCTGCACTGCCGCGTGGCCGACCACCGCCCCCCTGGCGAACAACGGCCGGGCGTCCCATGCTGCGAAACCCCATTCGAGGAGTTCACGGGCGGCCTGGGCGCGCTTGGCTTCAGTCGGGGCGCCGCCGACGACAATCATGACCCGCCGGCCATCCCGGATCGCCGTGCCGAGGAAACTGTAGCCCGATTCGTTGGTGTGTCCGGTTTTGATCCCGTCCGCGCCAGGGACAAGGCCGACTGTGGGATCGTGGTTGGCCTGGCTCACGTCATGCCAGACCAGCGTCTTCTTCCCGAAATAGCGGCGGTAAAGGGCGGGATGCCGCGCGATCAATGCTTGCCCCAGCTTGACCATATCCCCGGCGCTGACGTGAGTCGCGCCGCCATCGGGCCAACCATTGGGCGTGGCGAAGTGGCTGCGGGTCATGCCGAGTTTCGCCGCTTCGCCATTCATCAGTGCGAGCCAGTTGGCGATGCTACCCCTCGCCCCCTCCGCCAGGACGACGGCAGCGTCATTGGCGGAGATCGTGGTGATCCCGTGGAGGAGCATGTCGACCGACACCTGCTCGCCAGGACGCAGCCGCATGCCGGTGCCGCGGCCGCTCCAGGTCGCGGCGGTCTGGGGGCTGGCGGTGAAGACTTGCTCGGGCTTGAGTTGCCCGCGCGCGATCAGCTCGAACGCGACGTACGCAGTCATGACCTTGGTCATCGAGGCCGGCAGGAATACGCGGTCCGCCTGGTGCTGGGCGAGCACCTGGTGCGAGCCGAGATCCACCGCGAGATAGACCGGGATTTCTGCCAGAACGGGCGGCGGCGAGAGCGCGCTGGGGGATGCCCCGCTACTGTGCGATGGCGTCGCCCCGGCGGGAAGAGCCAAGGCCAGCACCGCGATTCCCAGAACTCGCTTCACCCTGCCTCCTTCGCGCACGCCGGCGCGAGGGCGGCTGACGGTCGGTCAGTCGGCGCGCTGGATTCGGGCGTCGCTATAGCCCGCACCCTTGGCCTTCGCCATCGCGGCCGCCGCCTCGTTTTGCGCTGCATACGGTCCCATGCGGACGCGCCAGAGGCGGCCCGACGGGCTGACGCTGCCGCCGACCTTGGCAGCGGATGCTTCGGCGTTGGCCTTGCTGGAAAAAGCCCCGACCTGGACGATGCTGCCACCGCGTGCGGTGGCGGGTGCCGGATTGACGGCCGCTGGTCTTGGAGCGGCTGCTGGTTTGGGAGCGGCGACCGCTTGCGCCACGGCCGGCCGCGCCGGCTTGGTCGCGGGGGCCAGAGGCTTGCGCGTGCTCAGTGCGGCTAGGCTTGCCGGCGGCGCACTCGGCGTACTCGGCGCAACTGCAGCGCCAGGCAGGCCAGGGTTGAGCTTGCGCAGTAGCACCGCGACGAGCGACTTGGGCGTATCCATCCGGTCCGGCGCGCGCTCACCACGGCGCAGCGCGGCGCGCTCGATCTCGGGCGGATTGACGCGGCGGACCCGCACCGGGGTCTTGCCCGCCGGACTGACGCCAAGCTGCGCAGTTGCCCCAGGAGAAAGCTCGATCAATCCGTCGCCGGTCATCGGCCCACGCCGTTCCAGGCGAACAAGAATGGTCTTGCCGGTGTCGAGCGAGGTGACTTCGACATAGCTCGGCACCGGCAGCGTGCGGTGCGCCCCGGAGATCGCCGTACCGCCCTCGCTGCCCGAATACGCATAACCGACCTGGTCGACGTTCAGCTTGTCGGCGGGCGTGTAAGTCACCCCATCGATGGTAAACGGCACGCCGATGACGATCGGATAATCGGCTGCGGGGCCGGCGGTTACCCGCGGTGCGGCAACCTCGGCGTGAGTCGCGCCGCCGCATGCAGCGAGCAAAATAAACGCCGAAATCGGCAGAATTCGGTCAACGGGTAATCTCATCTGCAAGCAACCCCACGGAAAGCGCGTAGTAATTCGAGCAGTTATATTCGAGGATAACCCTATAATTCCCGGTTAAGAGGTAGGCCGTGCGCCCCGGACCATCGGGCTCCAGCAGTGCCGCCAGCACGTCGTCAGCGACATCGCCTTGCGGGGTAACGCCCAGCGCGCGCCATTCGGCGACCGTGCGCCAGGCGGACAGCCGAGCATGCACGCGCGGGCAAACCGGCGACACCAGCCGCGTCGTCATGCTGGCCCGGTCGAAGCCACCGGGCACCCGTGCGGCGATGCCCCACGGCACGTCGCGCCGCCACCCGGCATCGCGGAAGTAGTTGGCGATCGAGGCGAGCGTGTCGGCCGAACTGTTCCACACGTCGCGCGTGCCGTTGCCGTCACCGTCGCGGGCGAGGCGAAGGTACATGCTTGGCAGGAATTGCGGATTGCCAAGGGCCCCGGCCCAACTGCCCACCAGTGTTTCGCGCGACAGTCCCTGGTCGGCCATCTTGAGCAGCGCGATGAATTCGTCGGCGAACAGTTCGCGGCGGCGGCCTTCGAAGGCGAGCGTCGCCAGAGAGCGGGACAAGTCGAAATTGCCTTTGTAGCTGCCGTAGTTCGTCTCGTGGCCCCAGATCGCGGTCAGGATCGGCCCCGGCACGCCGTACTGGCTTTCGATCTGCGGGAGGATCCCGGCAACCCGTGAATAGGCGGCGCGGCCACCGTTGATCCGCGCTGCATCGACGTGCTGGCGGCGGTACGGCTCGAACGCCGGCGGCGCGGTCGGGGTGCTGGTGGGGACACCGCCCGGTTGGCCCCGATCGAGCTCGATCACCCGGGGATTGAACGTCAACCCGGCGGTCATGCGCCGGATCGTCGCTTCGCGGACCCCTTCGCCGCGCGCACGGGCGGTGAGGAGCTGCAGGTAAGCCTGGAAGCCGGCCTCCTCGCTCGACACCCCTTGCGCAGATACCGCCGGAGCAAAGTTGAGAAACAGGCCGGCGGCGGTTGCTGCGGCAATGAAGCGGAGGCGTTTCAGAAGGTTCATCGTCCGGGCTGTGTCGCACACCGTCCGGCGCAAGGAAATACCCGCCCACCACCGCCTCGAACCACTGAGCGCGCGGAAGCGGCGGATGGGCGGACCGAAGACAGGTGACAAAGCCGCCAAGCAGCGTTAGCGGCGATGCCGTTGGACAGGTGGCCGAGTGGTTTAAGGCAGCGGTCTTGAAAACCGCCGTGGGTGGAAGCTCACCGTGGGTTCGAATCCCACCCTGTCCGCCACAGGCCGCACGCCGTCTAATCAGGCCAAGCCCTTGCCCGCGTCGGGGCAATCCCTCGACTCCCGCGATTCTAACGCGGAGGTCAGCTAACACATTTGAAAGAGGATATCGGCTAATCGCGCTTGGCAGGAGGGCCAACGTGAAGCACGAATCATTTCCCAGCTACGATGACGGCTGCACCCGCCGAGGTGTGCGCGCCGAAGTCGCGTTGATGTGTGAAGTGCGCCAGGGCTCGAACGGTTGGGCGATGGTCCGCCTCGACGACATCTCCGAAACGGGCTTCCGCATCGCCTGGCTGCCCAACGCCAAGCCGGACCAACCGGTGCGGATCCGCATTCCCGGGCTCGCCATGCTCAGCGCGGATATTCGCTGGCAGGACGGCAAGGCCGTCGGCTGCGCGTTCGCCGAGCCGCTGCACGTGGCGGTGTTCGAGCATATCGCCCGCCAGGCGGCGCTCACCAGGTAAGCGCCGCCGGTCGGTTTGTATCAGATGTGGATCGCGCGGCCGTAAGCGGCGAGAACCGATTCGTGCATCATTTCGCTGAGCGTCGGGTGTGCGAAGACCGTCTGGATCAGCTCGGCCTCGGTCGTTTCCAGCGTTTTGCCGACGACATAACCCTGGATCAGCTCGGTCACTTCTGAACCGATCATGTGCGCGCCCAATAGTTCGCCCGTCTTGGCGTCGAACACCGTCTTGATGAAGCCCTCCGCCTCCCCGAGCGCGATCGCCTTGCCGTTGCCAATGAATGGGAACGTGCCGACTTTCAGCTCATAGCCGGCTTCCTTGGCTTTCGCTTCGGTCAGGCCGACGCTGGCGATCTGCGGGTGGCAGTACGTGCAGCCCGGGATGTTGCGACGGTCGAGTGGGTGCGGATGGACGTCCGTGTTGCCCAGTTCCTGCGCGATCGATTCGGCGGCGCAGATGCCCTCGTGGCTGGCCTTGTGCGCGAGCCACGGGCCGTCGACGCAATCGCCGATCGCCCAGACACCTTTCACGTTAGTGCGGCCGTAGGCGTCGACCTTGATGTGGTAGCGCTTGTCCGGCTCGATGTTCAGGTCTTCGAGGCCGATGTTCTCGAGGTTCGGGACGATGCCGATTGCGACGATGACGTGGCTGTAGTCCTCTGTGGTTTCCTTGCCGTCCTTGTCCTTCAGCGTGACCTTCACGGCCGTCTCGCCGTTCTCGATCGCGCCGACATTGGCCTTGGTCAGGATCGTCATACCCTGCTTCTTGAGCGCCTTCTCGAGGAACGCCGAAACGTCGGCGTCTTCGACCGGAACGACGCGGTCCATCATCTCGACCACGGTAACATCCGCGCCGAGATCGTTATAAAAGCTGGCGAATTCGATCCCGATCGCACCCGAGCCGATGACCAGCAGTTTCGTCGGCAGTTCAGTCGGGACCATCGCATGGCGGTAGGTCCAGATGCGCTTGCCGTCGGCTTTGGCCTTCGGAAGGTCGCGGGCGCGCGCGCCGGTCGCGATGATGATGTGCTTGGCCTCAAGCTCGGTGGTCTTGCCGTCCGCCTCGACGCTGAGCTTACCCGGTGCGGTCAGCTTGCCCTGCCCCATGTGCACGGCGATCTTGTTCTTCTTCATCAGGCCGGTGACGCCTTGGTTGAGCTGCTTGGCCACGCCGCGCGAGCGCGCAACCACGGCGGCGAGATCGGCGGTCACGTTGTCCGCGGCGAGGCCGTAGCTTTTCGCATTCTTCATCTGGTGGAACACTTCGGCCGAGCGCAGCAGCGCCTTGGTCGGGATGCAGCCCCAGTTGAGGCAGATTCCACCCAGATTCTCTCGCTCTACGATCGCGACTTTCAGCCCAAGCTGCGCCGCGCGGATCGCCGAGACATAGCCGCCGGGACCGGACCCCAGCACAATGACGTCATAGCTTTCGGACACTGAACTACTTCTCCTGTTCGATGGCGCGCGGCTTGCCCGCATCGTCGATGGCGACGAAAGTGAATACCGCTTCGGTCACTTTCACTTCTTCCAATTCGGTGCGGTGCCGGCGCCAGGCCTCGACCGCGATGGTCATCGAGGTGCGGCCGACATGCTTTATCTCTCCATATACAGAGACTTCGTCACCGACTTTCACGGGCAGGAGAAACTGCATGCCGTCCATTGCGACCGTGACGGCGCGCCCTCGCGAATGCTTGGAGGCGACGAGCCCGGCCCCGCTATCCATCAGGCTGACCAGCCAGCCGCCGAAAATATCGCCATAAGCGTTGGTGTCGGCCGGCATCGCGCTGACGCGGATGGCGGGGTCGCGGCGTTCTGCAGTCATATTTAAGCCAGCATTCCCAAGGGCTTCTCGACATAAGCCTTGAACGCCGTCATCAGCCGCGCGCCATCTGCGCCATCGATCGCCCGGTGGTCGAAGCTACCGGTAGCGGTCATAATGGTCGCGACAGCCAGCGAGCCGTCTTCCTGGACCCACGGGCGCTTTTCGCCCGCCCCA
>JBDSOM010000172.1:0-4468 GCA_039914785.1 Novosphingobium sp. | reverse complement strand
AAGGCCAGATTCAGGGCCTGGACCAGATTCGGGCGACGCCAACGCGCCGGACAAGCGCTCGGCCTGACTGTGCGCCGAAGCTGCCGCGCAATCTGGCGGACACTGGACCTCGGCCGGTCCAGCGCCTAAATGGCGGCGATCATGCGCGTTCCCTTCATCAAGATGCACGGCCTGGGCAACGACTTCGTCGTGCTCGACGGCCGGGCGCAGGCTTTGCCCGTCATGGATGGCGCATTGGCGGCGGCGCTGGCCGATCGGCACACCGGCATCGGCTGCGACCAGTTGATCCTGCTCGATCCATCGGATGCCGCCGACTTCCGCATGCGGATCTTCAATTCCGACGGCAGCGAGGTCGAGGCTTGCGGCAATGCCAGCCGCGCCGTCGGCGTATTGCACGGCGCGCCGGCGCGGATCGAGACGCTGGGCGGCATTATCGCCGTTTCGCCCAACGATGCCGAGATCTCGGTCGAGATGGGCCAGCCCCGCTTCGAATGGGACCAGATCCCGTTGGCCTACGCGCTGGACACCCTGGCCATGCCGGTCGCCTGGGAGGACCTGGCGGACCCGGTGGGGGTCAACGTCGGCAATCCGCATGCGATCTTCTTCGTGCCTGATACCGATGCGATCGACCTGGCCCGCCTCGGGCCCGAGATCGAGCACGACCCGCTGTTTCCCGAACGCGTCAACGTCAACGTCGCGACGGTCACCTCGCGGCAGGCCATCCGCCTGCGGGTGTGGGAACGCGGCGCGGGACTGACCCTGGCATGCGGCACCGGCGCGTGCGCAACCGCCGTGGCCGCGATGCGCCGGGGGCTCACCGAGCGTAAGGTCGCGGTCACCCTGCCCGGCGGCCCGCTAACGATCGAATGGCGTGGCGACGGCCAGATTGTGATGACCGGCCCCGCCGCCGAAGCCTTTCGCGGCACGTTCGAGCTGGACGCCTACCGGACGGCGTGATGGGGGCCGAAGTCGTCACGCTCGGTTGCCGGTTGAACCTGTCGGAAAGCGAGGAAATGCGCGCCCTGCTCGCGCACGAGCACGACCTCGTCGTGATCAACAGCTGTGCCGTCACCAGCGAGGCGGTCCGCCAGACCCGCCGTGCGATCCGCCGCGCCCGCGCCGCCCATCCCGCGGCGCGCCTGCTCGTGACGGGCTGCGCCGCCGAGGTGGAGCGCGCGGCGTTGGCGGCCATGCCCGAGGTGGATGGCTTCGTTGCCAATGCCGCCAAGCTAGACCCCCGCGCCTGGAACGCTGCCGCCGCGCTGCCGCGCCCTCCCAGCGCCCATCACACCCGGGCTTTCGTCCAGGTGCAAAACGGCTGCGATCACGCTTGCACCTTCTGCGTGATTCCGCAGGGACGCGGGCCGAGCCGCTCGCGCCCCACGCACGCTGTGATCACCGAGATCGAGCGCCAGTTGGACGGCGGCATCCGCGAAGTCGTCCTGACCGGCGTCGACCTGACCGATTGGGGCAAGGACTTGCCCGGCGCGCCCCGCCTCGGGACGCTGGTCGCCGCGATCCTGACCGCCTGCCCGGCGCTCGAACGGCTGCGCCTCTCCTCGCTCGACGGCATCGAGATCGATCCCGAGCTGTTCGAACTGCTGTGGAGCGAGCCGCGGATCATGCCCCACTTGCACCTCTCGCTGCAGTCCGGTGACGATATGGTCCTCAAACGGATGAAACGTCGCCATACCCGGCGCGATGGTGTCTCATTGGTTGCCCGTTTAAAGGCCCGTCGCCCCGATATCGCGATCGGTGCCGACCTCATCGCCGGATTCCCGACCGAGGACGAGGCGATGCACGAGGCCAACCGGTCGATCATCGCGGAGCTCGGCGTGGTCCACGGCCACATTTTCCCGTATTCTCAGCGCCCTGGAACCCCCGCGGCGCGGATGCCGCAAGTCCCCCCCGTCACGATCAAGCGCCGCGCCGCCGAATTGCGCGAAACCGTAAGTACCGAACGCGCGAAATGGTTGACCGGGCTGATCGGCACGCCGCTGTCCGTGCTTGCCGAACGCGACGGCACCGGGCATGCGCAGAACTTCGCACGGGTGCTCCTGCCCGCAGGGACCCTCGCCGGCACGATGATTGAATTCACCCCAACGCGCTTGACCGAAGGACTGCTGGCATGAGCGCGGAAAGTTGGAGCGAGCGGGTGCTGGGCGGCTTCCGCAAGACCTCCGAGCGCCTCACCGAAAACCTGACCGGCATCGTTTCCACCACCCGGCTGAGCGAAGACCAGCTTGACGCGATCGAGGATGCGCTGATCCTCTCCGACCTCGGCCCCCGCGCCGCCGCCCGCATCCGCGAGCGCCTGGCCGGCGAACGGTTCGAGCGCGGCGCCGACGAACTGGCGATCCGCCAGGCGGTTGCCGAAGAAATCGCGGCGATCTTGCGCCCCGTCGCCAAGCCGCTCGAGATCGTGGCGTTCCCACGCCCACAGGTAATTTTGGTGATCGGCGTCAACGGCTCGGGCAAGACCACCACGATCGCCAAGCTTGGACATTTGTTCCAGGAACAGGACTACGCGGTGATGCTGGCCGCCGGCGATACCTTCCGCGCCGCCGCGATCGGGCAGCTCGCGGTCTGGGCCGACCGGCTCGGCGTACCCATCGTGCGCGGGGCCGAGGGCGGCGATCCAGCGAGCGTCGTGTTCGACGCGGTCAAGGCCGCAACCGATCAGGGCACCGATGCGTTGATCGTCGATACCGCGGGACGCCTGCACAACAAGCGCGAGCTGATGGACGAGTTGGCGAAGATCCACCGGGTGCTGGGCCGGCTCAATCCCGAAGCGCCGCATGACGTCGTGCTGGTGCTCGACGCGACCAACGGGCAGAACGCCTTGCAACAGATCGAGATATTCAAGGAAGTAGCCGGAGTGACAGGCCTGATCATGACCAAGCTCGATGGCACCGCGCGCGGCGGCGTCCTCGTCGCGGCGGCCGAACAATACGGCCTGCCGATTCACGCGATCGGCGTCGGCGAGAAGATCGACGACTTGCGGCCGTTCGACCCCGACCTGGTCGCACGTGTCATTGCGGGAGTGGCATAATGGCTGAGAATACGGCCGGGGTGGCCAAACCCAAGAAGTCGGGCTGGCTCAACCTGCTGATCGACTACGGCCCGGTGCTGGTGTTCTTCATCGCCTATCGCCTGGCGCGCCCTGCCGGCACGCACGACGGCGTGGGCGAGATCGTCGCGGTGACCAAGAGCACCGGCGCGTTCATCGTCGCGACGATCGTGGCGCTGGTCGTGTCGAAGTGGAAGCTCGGCAAGATTTCGCCGATGCTGTGGCTGTCATCGGCCCTGGTCATCGGTTTCGGCGCGTTGACGATGTGGAGCCAGGACGAGACCTGGATTCGCCACAAGCCGACCGCGGTGTACCTGTTATTCGCGGGCGCGCTGTTCTGGGGCTGGTGGCGCGACCGTCCGACGCTGAAATACTTGCTGGAAAGCGCCTTCGAGGGCCTCGACGACGAGGGCTGGATGAAGCTCTCGCGCAACTGGGCATTCTTTTTCCTGTTCCTGGCGGGGCTCAACGAGGTGTTCGCCTACAAGGGCTGGTTCACTTTCGACGAGTGGCTGCGCGCTAAACTCGTGGTGTTCATGCCGCTGTCGTTCATTTTCACGTTCGCGCATGTCCCGATGCTGCTGAAGCACGGCCTCGCCGCGCAGGACGAAGACGACGCCGTCAGCCACGCGCCGCACGAGTGAGTGACCGGGCCAACGTCGCAACGCGCGGCGTCACAAAAGATGTGACAAGCCGTGGCGATGCCGCGATAAACGCCTGACGCCGCCCAGGTTCGCGCCGGCGCGGCCAAGAACAATCCATTCGCTCGCAGGAAGGCTAACATGCCTTCGGTCCATAAGGGGGAACCACGTGGCCAAACTATTCGGTAATCTTCATCTCATCCTGGTGATCGGGCTCGTGCTCGCAATCGCCGTCATGTTCGGCTTTGCTGCTGATCCCTCGGCAGGTGCCCCAGTGGACGTGAACTCAGTGTTTCGCTGGCTCCACGTGTTCTTCGGCATCCTGTGGATCGGCCTGTTATACTACCTGAACTTCGTTCAAGTGCCGACAATGCCATCAATCCCTGCTGAGTTGAAGAAGGGCGTCACCGGCTATATCGCGCCAAAGGTGTTCTTCTTCTTCCGCTATGCCGCGTTGCTGACTGTGATCACCGGCCTCGTGGTCGCAATCAATGCCGGGTACGCGCACGAAGCATTGACCTTCTCAGGCAGCGGAAAGCAGAACCTGATCGGGCTGGGCATGTGGCTCGCGATCATCATGTTCCTCAACGTCTGGCTGATCATCTGGCCCGCCCAGAAGAAGATCCTCGGCATCGTCCCGGCCACCGACGAGCAGAAGGCCAAAGCCGGCCCACCGGCCCTGATCGCCAGCCGCACCAACCTGCTGCTGTCGCTGCCGATGGCTTACGCAATGGTCAGCGCCAACCTGGGCTGATCT
>JBDSOM010000113.1:0-4475 GCA_039914785.1 Novosphingobium sp. | reverse complement strand
CGCGGCGCGCGCCTTGTAGTTGAACTGGTCGAGCTTGGCGGCGATGGCATCGGCGGTGCGCCGCACCGGCCCGTGTGGATTGAGCCCGACGCCCTGGGTGCGGGCGCTGGCGGTGGCGAACTGGATGAAGTCGCGGATGTCGTGCGGCGGTTCGACGACCAGCCGCCCATCCATGTACGCCTCGCCCGCACCGGTCTTGGGATTGGCGGCGATGTGATAGGCCGCCCCCCGATCGGTCAGGCGAATGGCGAGCGCGCCCAACTCTCCAGAGCCGCTGCCGTCACCGTAGCGGTAGATCTTGCCGTCGTGATCCGTCACGGTCAGTTGCCCGTGACGGATCATGCGGCGGAACAGCTTGTCGAGAAGCCACATACGCCAGACGCTATGCGAAAATCCGGCGCAATCAACCCCGCGTTAGCCGAGCCAACCCAATGCCGATGCCAGCTGCCACAGGCCCAGCACCACAAACAGCGAGGCGGCGGCGATGCGCGTGGCGTTCAGCGAGACGCGCTTGACCAGCTCCTCGCCCAGGAACACCGCGGGGACATTGGCGATCATCATGCCCAGTGTCGTGCCGGCCGCGACGGCCATGACGGAATGGAACTGCGCGCCCAAGGCGATCGTCGCGACCTGGGTCTTGTCGCCCATCTCGACGAGGAAGAACGCAATCGTCGTGG
Organism: Novosphingobium sp.; assembly: GCA_039914785.1. Taxonomy (GTDB): domain Bacteria; phylum Pseudomonadota; class Alphaproteobacteria; order Sphingomonadales; family Sphingomonadaceae; genus Novosphingobium. The sequence goes on along the minus strand of JBDSOM010000113.1, from coordinate 3,798 downwards.
TCAGGAACACGCCGCCGCGCTGCTTGAACCCGCCATCGTCGAGCTTGTCGGGAATGAGCGTCCACAGGCCCATGGCGATGAACCCGATCGCAACCGCGATGCGGAACCAGGGGGCATCGACCAGCCCTGCGACTTCGCTGCCGACCAGCGCGGCAAGCGAGTGATTGACGATCGTGGCGGCGAAGATGCCGGCGATGATCTGCCACGGCTTGCGCAGCTTTGCCGCCAGCACGATCGCCAGGAGCATCGTCTTGTCGCCGATCTCCGCCAGCGCGACGACGGCCATCGAAGTGAGCAGGGCTTCCATGAAATTGTCTCCGGGCCGGGCGTTCGAGAATACAACGACACCGCGTCTCCCGCCCAGCCAGGCGGAGACGTGGTGCCATTGGTCTCGCCTGAACGGTTTCCCGTCCTCCGCGCACCATGGCCTCTCGACCAAGTATGTTGACGCGCGGTCCGCTATGGCTGTTGGCCGAAAGCGGCTGGCTACTCCCCAGATGACGATCGCTGGCTAGCCTCGGTTGGTCGCCGAGGCAATCGCTTTATTGCCGGGCGAGGTAGAGCACGTCGCGCGGCTGCGCCAACAAGTGCTGGCCGGAATCGATGAACACGGTCTCGCCGCTGGCGACCCAGCCTTCGCTCAGGAACAGGCAGGCCTGGGCGATCTCGCTCGCGCCGGTCTTGCGCCCCAGCAGGTTCATCCGGTGCGAGATGTCGGTCTCTGCCTCCGATTGATCGTGGCTGGCGAGGATCGCGCCGGGGGCGAGCCCGTAGATCCGGTCGCGCGGGTCGGTTTGCGCCATCGCCAGCATCGGGACTGTCGCCCCGAGCGCGTGCTTGCTCATAGTGTAGGAGAAGAAGTCGGGATTGGGGTTGGCGAGCTTCTGGTCGGTCACCTGGACCACCCGCCGGCCGCCCTGCGCCTTCGCGTGCTTGAGATAGGCCTGGGCAAGGCGGGCCGGAGCACCGGCGTTGACCTGCATCGCTTCGGCGAAGATGCCCTGGTCCAGGCTGGATCCGTCGTCGAAGCGGAAGATGCTCGCGCTGTTGACCAGCATCCGCCAGTCGTCCAGCCGTCCCGCCAGTTCCTCGATCAGCGCCGGGCCGGCGGCGGGATCGCTGAAGTCGGCCTGCAGGGCCTCGGCGCAGGGCAGCGAGGCAGCCAGCGCTTCGGCTTCGTCGTGCGAATGCGAGTGGTGGATGATCACGTGCCACCCCGCCGCGCCGAACGCGCGGGCGATCTCGGCGCCGATGCGCCGCGCTCCGCCGGTGACGAGGATCGATGGTCTCATGGGTTCAGCCTAGCGCCGCTTCCTTTTCCGCATAGAGCCGGTCCAGTTCGGCGCGGCTCTTCTTCTCGGCTGCGGTCTTGAGCTGGCCGCAAGCCGCGTCGATGTCGCGACCGCGCGGGGTGCGGATCGGGGCGCTGATCCCGGCGTTGAAGATGATATCCGAGAAGCGCTTGACCCGCTCGGGCGTCGAGCACTCGTACGGCGCGCCGGGCCAGGGGTTGAACGGAATCAGGTTGATCTTGGCGGGCAGCTTGTAGTGCTTGATCAGGCGGATGAGTTCGCGAGCGTCGGCGTCGCTGTCGTTCTTGTCCTTGAGCATCACATATTCGAACGTGATGCGCCGCGAGTTCGACGCGCCGGGATAGTCGGCGCAAGCCTGGAGCAGTTCCTCGATCCCGTACTTCTTGTTGATCGGGACGATCTCGTCGCGGACTTCCTTGGTCACCGCGTGGAGCGACACTGCGAGGTTGACCCCGATCTCCGCACCGGCGCGGGCCATCAGCGGGACCACGCCGCTGGTCGAAAGCGTGATCCGCCGCCGGGAGAGTGCGAGCCCGTCGCCGTCCATGATGAGCTTGAGCGCGTCGCGGACGTTATCGAAATTGTATAGCGGCTCGCCCATGCCCATCATGACGATGTTGGTGAGCAGGCGGCCGTCGGGGGTGTAGTTGCGGCCGTAATCGTCCTCGCCATGCGCGTCGCCCAAATCCTCGGTGCCCTCCTCGTCACCGAAGCCCGCCATCGTGCCCTTGGGCCATTCGCCCAGCGCGTCGCGGGCCAGCATGACCTGGCCGACGACTTCGCCCGCGGTGAGGTTGCGGACCAGGCGCATCGTCCCGGTGTGGCAGAACCGGCAGTTGAGCGTGCAGCCGACCTGGCTCGAGACGCACAGCGTGCCGCGGTCCGCATCGGGGATGAAGACCATCTCGAAATCGTGGCCGTCGTCGGTGCGCAACAGCCACTTGCGCGTGCCGTCGGTGGAGACTTGCGCCTCGATCACTTCGGGCCGGCCGATGACGAAGCGTTCCGCGAGCCACGGCCGCATGGTCTTGGCGATGTCGGTCATCGCCTCGAAGTCGGTCACGCCGCGGTGATAGAGCCAGTGGAACACTTGCTTGGCGCGCAGCTTGGCGGGCTTGGCGTCGAGCCCGGCTTCGACCAGCAACTCGGCGAGGCGCGGGCGGGCCAGGCCGAGCACGTCGATGCGCCCATCGGCGCGCGGGGTCACGTCACGAGCGACGGGCACCGGGTCGACGAGGCCCGGGATGGTCATGAGTTCGGTATCTGCCATGGAAGCGGCCTATATAGCCGTTTCAGAGCTTTTAGGAAAGGTCCGGTTTATCACCGCAGCCTCGCGCAGCCGATAGTGGCCGAGTCCATCGCGGTCGCCGCGCCGCCGAGCTTCCACGTGTTGCTGAACCCGCGGCCCTGGGCATCGCGCGCGCTGACGGTCATTTCGGCGGCCGAGCGCATGGCGGCGACGATGCCCGCGTCCATCCGCTTGTCTGCCGCCCAGGCATCGCTGCCGCCGCCGACGAGGGCAAAGCGCTGTCCCGACATGACCAGGGTGATGGTGCTGCGCGGCGCCATTCGGCGCGACAGGCGGAAATGGACCTGGCCGCGGGCCTGCTGGCGGGGCCAGGTGCCGACGTCGGCGTAAGGTTGGAACTCGCGGGCCAGCGTGCTCGCCTCGGCCATGGCGATGGCGTAGCAGCGCGGGGTGGCGGGATCGCGGAAGGCGGCCCAGTTCGCAAAAATGCCGAGGCTGTCGCGGGCCTGGACCTGAGTCGCGAGAAAGGCGAACAGCAGTAAAAACGCGGCGAAGTTGACGATGTGCACAGTGTCCAGAGGGTGAAGTTTCACACCTCCCCCGCGGCGGCGAAAGTGGCTGAAAATTGAGGCGTTCCGGGCGGGCATAGCGGTGGTCATTGCAGAAACCGGGCGTGTAGGAAAACGGTTCTTGCCGGGGCGGCGCGTTCAGTCGCCGGGATACCCGATCTCGATCACTTCCCACTCCTTCTCGCCGGCGGGGAGCGCCACCTTGCGCAAATCCCCCACCGCCGCGCCGCGCAAGGCGCGCGCCATCGGTGCGCTCCAGCCGATGCGGGCGGCGCTGGCGTCTTGCTCGTCGTCGCCGACGATGGTCACGGTGCGGTGGTTGTCGTCCTCATCCGCGATCGTGACCGTCGCACCGAACCAGACTTTGCCGCGGTCCTGCTGTCCGGCCGGATCGACCGGGCGCAGGATCTTCATCCGGCGGGCGAGGAAGGCCAGCTCGCGATCGATCTCGCGCATGCGCTTGCGGCCGTAGAGGTAGTCGCCGTTCTCCGAACGATCGCCGTTGCCCGCCGCCCAGCTGACGATCTCGACGATCGCGGGGCGCTCGGTGCCGAGCAGGTGGTCGTACCGCGCCCGCAATGCGGCGAGGCCCGTGGGGGTGATGGGCGGGGCGCTGTGAGTTATCGGTGGGGCAGGGGTCATGCGAAAGCCTACCCCGGACGGTTCT
>JBDSOM010000207.1:0-11453 GCA_039914785.1 Novosphingobium sp. | reverse complement strand
GCATGCAGCCCAACGTGCCGTTCGGCGGCTTCAAACAGAGCGGCCACGGCCGGCTGGGCGGGATCGAAGGGCTCCATGATTTCCTCCAGCCCAAGAACATCTGGATGAACCTCGCTGCCCCGGAGGCTGCACGATGAGCCTGCTCGACAATCAAGAACGCTCCGCCCGGGGCGCCGCGATCCAGGCCGAAGTCACCGGCTCGGCAACGGCGCCTGCGACCCCCCACCAGGAAAGCTGGCGGGACTTCGTCTTCGCGGAGATCTGGAACCGCCCCGGACTTGACCGCCGCTCGCGCTATCTGATCTCGCTCGCGGGCTCGGCCCTCGCGGGCGGACATGCGGCGACCCTCGATGGGTACGTCGGTGGTGCACTCGCTGGCGGCACGCTCTCCCTGGTCGAACTGCGCGAGGCCGCGTTGCATATCTCGGTCTATGGCGGCTGGTCGCGCGGTCAGGTGCTCGACGAGGCGATCACCCGCGTTGCGGAAAGCATCGGCCTCCCCCCTGCGGAAACCGCGCCGATCCGCGCGGCTCCCTGGGAGCCAGAAGCACGCACCCAGCAAGGCCGCGACGAGTTTGCTGCAGTTATGACCTTCCCCGGCGGTCCATCGGTCACCCCTTATCTAGAGGGAATCAACAACTTCGTGTTCGGCGAGGTGTGGGGCCGTTACGACGGGCTCGACCAACGCTCGCGACGGTGGCTCACCCTGGTCGGCGTGTGCGAGTCCGGCACCGAGATCCCGATCAAGTCGCACTGCCATGCCGCGATGGCGAGCGGCAATTGCACGCCCGCCGAAATGCTCGAATTCGTCCTGCAGTACGGCGTCCACGCCGGGTGGCCCAAGGCATCCGCCGTGCAGAGCGCGATCCTTGAAATGACGAAGAAAGTCGAAGCCGGCCTTCCCTGGAACGGATGAGACAGATGGCACGGACAATCGACATGACCGGCAAGGTCGCACTCGTGACCGGCGGCGCTTCGGGGCTGGGCCGCGCGGTGGCGCTACGGCTGGCGGAGGCCGGCGCCAAGCTCGCCCTGCTCGATGTCGATGCGCCCGCGCTGGCAGACACGGTGACGTTGGCCGGGGACGCAGAGGTCTTCCAGCACGTCGCGGATCTGTCCGATCCCGCTGCCTGCGCCCCCGCCGTCGCGGCCGCAGTGGAGCGTTTCGGCCGGCTCGATGCGCTGTGCAACGTGGCCGGGATCATCAAGTTCGCCAACTCGCACACGATGGACCCACGCGACTGGCACCGGACCCTCGCAATCAACCTGACCGCGCCGTTCCTGCTATCGCGCGCGGCGATCCCGCACTTGCTTGAGGTCGACAGCGCGATCGTCAACGTTGCGTCCAGCGCGGCGTTCATCGGCGAGGCTTATGCTGCGGCTTACTGCGCGAGCAAGGCCGGGCTGGTCCAGATGACCAAGGCGATGGCGATGGAATATGTCCGCAAGCCGATCCGGATAAACGCGGTGGCTCCCGGCGGGATGATCACGAATATCGCCAATGGACTAACGATGCCGGAGGAGGTCGATTATGACCTAATCAAGCAGTTTTCCGGACTTCGGGGGCAGGTTGAGGTGGCCGATGTCGCGGAGTTGATCGTGATGCTGGCTTCGTCCGCGGGGCGTGGGTACCACGGTTCGTGCGTCACGATCGACGCGGGGATTACGGCGGGATGACTATGCAAACTAACGGGAAAACCAACGGAAAAACCACGGGTTTTATCGGCGTCGGGAGCCAGGGCGGGCCGATGGCGCACCGGATTATCGACGGCGGCTTTCCGCTGGTGGTCTGGGCCCGGCGACCCGAAGTGCTGGCGGCCTACACGGCAAAAGGCGCCGTCGCGGCAAAATCGGTCAACCAGCTGGCCGTCTTGTGCGACCATGTGGGTATCTGCGTAGTCAATGACGCGGATGTCCTGGCCATCTGCGACGACCTCGTCCCGGCGCTGAAACCGGGCAGCAGCATCGCGGTCCATTCGACGATCCTGCCCGAGACCTGCACCCAGATCGAAGCGCTGTGCGACACGCGCGGGCTGCTGTTCATCGACGCCCCCGTCAGCGGCGGTTCGCCCGGCGCGGAAGCTGGCACGCTGACCGTGATGTGCGGCGCGCGGCCCGAGGCGTTCGCGGCGGCGCTGCCAGTGTTCCAGACGTTCGGCAAGCTGATCGTCCTCCTCGGCGAGGCCGGTGCCGGCCAGCGCGCCAAGATCATCAACAACTCGCTGCTGGCCGCGAACATGGGCCTGGCCCACGGCGCGATGGCTGCGGCCGACGCGATGGGGGTCGATCGCGCGGCCCTTGCCGAACTGGTCAGGCAAAGCAGTGGTCGCAGCTTCGGCTTCGAGGTTTACGCCCGCCTGCCCTTCCCCGCCGCGTTCACGGTCGGCGCGCCCTTGCTGGCAAAAGACGTCGCCCTGCTCAAGACCGTGGTGCCCGATGATTGGGGCGCCGAGCTCCTGCGCGCCGCCGCCGAACCCTTCCTGACCGCCGCCAACGACGCGTGACTTTCCCGGAGCGATAGCATGGCCTTCACCCTCGATCAGTTCCGCCTCGACGGCAAAGTCGCGATCGTCACCGGCGCCGGCGGACGTGGCAACTCCATCGGCCGGGCTTATGCGCTGGGCCTCGCCAACGCAGGCGCTTCGGTCATTGTCGCCGACCTGAACAAGGACGGGGCCAATGCCGTTGCCGAAGAAATCAGGGCGGCCGGAGGAATGGCTTTCGGCGCTGAGGTGGATGTCGCCGACGAGGCGTCGACCAAGGACATGGCTGCCACCGCGCTCGAAGCCTTCGGCGGGGTCGACATCCTGATCAATAACGCCGCGTTGATGGTGGACGTCAGCTACGACGATCTGGAGACGGTCTCGCTCGAAGCGTGGAACAAGGCATTCGCCGTCAATACCACCGGGGCCTTGCTCTGCGCCCGCGCGGTCGCCCCGTCGATGCGGGCGCGCGGCGGGGGGCGGATCATCAACCAGACCTCCGGCGGCGCGTTCCCCGCGACCGGGCTGTACGGCATCTCGAAACTGGCGCTGGTCGGCCTGACCACCGCGCTGGCCAAGCGGTACGGCAAGGACAACATCACCTGCAACGCGATCGCGCCGGGCAACGTCACCTCCGACGCCGGCAAGATGCTGGTCCCCGACGATTCCCCCTTCATCAAGTTCCTGCAGATGACCGTCGCGATGCGCCCGCGCGGCGAACCCGACGAGCTGGTCGGCGCGGCGATCCTGCTGGCGTCGGACGCCGGTTCGTGGATCACCGGTCAAGTCCTGCACATCGACGGCGGCTGGGTGATGCGCCCGTGAGCGCGGACTACCCGCCGGCGTAATAGTCCCGCCGGAACGTCGCCGCGAACGCCGCGAAGGTCCCGCCGACGATGGCTTCGCGCATCGCCTGCATCAGGTCCTGGTAGAACGTCAGGTTGTGCTCGGTCAGCAACATCGCGCCGAGGATCTCACCCGACTTGGTCAGGTGGTGCAGATAGGCGCGGCTGTAGCTGGTACAGGCCGAGCAGCGGCACCGGATATCGAGCGGCGCAAGGTCCTCGGCATGCCGGGCGTTGCGCAAGTTGAGCGGTCCGTTCCAGGTGAACGCCTGCCCGTTCCGCCCCGAGCGGCTGGGCAGCACGCAATCGAACATGTCGACCCCGCGCTCAACCGCGCCGACCAGGTCGTCGGGCTTGCCCACCCCCATCAGATAGCGCGGGCAATCCGCGGGCAGCTGGCCCGGCGCGAAATCGAGCGTGGCGAACATCGCCTCCTGCCCCTCGCCCACCGCCAGGCCGCCGATGGCATAGCCATCGAAGCCGATGTCGCGCAGCGCGTCGGCGCTTTCCCGACGCAGCCCCTGGTCGAGCGCGCCCTGCTGAATCCCGAATAGCGCCGCGCCTGCGGCATGTTCGCCGCCGGTATCGAAGCCGTCGCGACTGCGATTGGCCCAGCGCATCGACATCTCCATCGAGCGGGCGATGGCATCGCGGCCCTGGTCGATCTTCGGGCATTCGTCGAACGCCATGACGATATCAGAGCCGAGCAGGCGCTGGATTTCCATCGAGCGCTCGGGCGTCAGGTGGTGGCGCGATCCGTCGATGTGGCTGGCGAACGTCACGCCTTCCTCGGTGATTTTGCGCAAGTCCGACAGGCTCATCACCTGATAGCCGCCGCTGTCGGTCAGGATCGGGCGGTCCCAGTTCATGAACGTGTGCAACCCGCCAAGCCGCGCGACCCGCTCCGCGCCGGGCCGCAGCATCAGGTGATAGGTATTGCCCAGGATGATATCCGCGCCCGTCGCGCGCACGGTCTCCGGCTTCATCGCCTTGACCGTGGCGGCGGTGCCGACGGGCATGAAGGCCGGGGTGCGGATTTCGCCGCGCCGCATCTGGATCGTGCCGGTGCGGGCGTTGCCGTCGGTGGCGGCAATGGTGAAGGCGAAGCGGGTCATGATCCCGCGCCCTATAAGCCAATGCGCCGTTGCGCCAGTGGGCGCTATGCTCCACCCTGGCTCAAACGCGCTCGACGCAGCGCGGCGGGAGAACGACGCGCATGGCCGATTTCGAGTTCATCGATTATTTCACCGACCCGGCAGCGGCCGACGACAACGCGGGCTATTGCGCCCAACTGCGCGCGATCGGACCGGTCGTGCGCGAACCGTACCACGGGGCCTTCATGGTGACCGGCTACGCCGCCGCGGTGGAAGTGCTCGCCGCCAAAAGTGGTGCGTTCTCGTCCGCCGTCACGGTGACCGGGCCGATCCCACCGCTCCCGTTCGCGCCCGAAGGCGACGACATCCGTGCCCAGCTCGACCGGCACCGGCCGGACATGCCCTGGACCGCGCACCTCGCGACTTTCGATGGCACGCACCACGCGGCGCACCGCGCGTTGTTGGCCCAGCTCCTGACCCATTCGCGGCTGAAGAAGAACGCGGACTTCGTGGCCGGACTGGTCGTGAACCTGACAGGCAACCTGATCGACCGGGGTGGCTGCGAGATCACGCGGGATTTCGCCCATGCGCTGTCCACGCTGGTGATCGCCGATCTGCTGGGCATCCCCGAGAATGATCGCGACGGGCTCGTCCAGATGCTGGGCCTACCCCCGACCCAGCTTGGCGGGGACGAGGCCGCCAAAGTCCAGGCCGACCCGCTGACGTGGCTACACGCCCGCTTCAAGGAATACCTCGAAGACCGCATCGCGGCTCCGCAGGACGACATGCTGACCGGGCTGGTGCAATCGGTCTACAAGGACGGCAGCAAGCCCGACATCGACGAGCTGGCCCGCCTCGCCAGCTTCCTGTTCGGCGCGGGACAGGACACTTCGGCGAGGCTCGTCGCCTTCTCGTTCCGCGTGCTCGGCGACCGGCCGGACCTTCAGGATCGCTTGCGCGCCCAGCCCGAGCTGATCCCCGACTTCATCGAAGAGGTGCTGCGCCTCGAAGTCCCGACCAAGTCGATCTCGCGCCTAGCGGTCGAGCCGGTCACGATCGGGGAAGTCGCCATTCCCGCCGGGGCGGTCGTTACAGTCAATCTGGGGGGCGCCAACCGCGATCCGGCGAAGTTCGCGAACCCCGACCGGTTCGAGCTTGGCCGCGCGAACGGCCGCGACCACCTGTCGTTCAGCCGCGGCGCGCACGGCTGCATCGGCGCGCCGCTGGCGCGGCTGGAAGTCCGCCTCGCGCTCGAGCAGTTCCTGAAGTGCACCAGCGCCATCCGAATTTCGCCAGCGCATCATGGCCCGCCGGAAGCGCGGCGTTACGCCTACGAGCCGACCTACCTGCTGTCCGGCCTCCAGGCGCTGCATGTGGAGTGGGATCGCGCTTAGCCTTGGCGAGAGTGGGTGGGCCTTGGCGAGAGTGGGTTGCGGTAATCGTCATCCGACGCCATTCCCCTGCGCATGATCGAACCCTGGCTGTTCCCCTTTCTCAGCGCGGTCGCCGTGCTCACCGGCTTCATCGACGCGATCGCCGGCGGCGGCGGGCTGATCATGATGCCGACGATGCTGTGGGCCGGCTTGCCCCCGCACCTGGCGCTGGGGACCAACAAGGTCCAGTCGCTCGCCGGCACCAGCACCGCCTGCAGCAACTTCCTGCGCCGGGGCCAGATCGACTGGCGCGCGAACCTGCCTTCGGTGATCGTGGTGTTCGTCGGCGCTGCGGCAGGCTCGGTCGTGGTCCAGCTGATCAAGCCCGAATCCCTGAAACTGATCGTGCCCGTCCTGCTGCTGACGGCGGCAGCTTACGTGATCTTCTCCCCCCGGATGACCGACGAGGACGCTCATCAGCGCCTGTCGCAGACCGGATATGCGCCGGTCGGCGGTGGCATCGGGTTCTACGACGGGTTCTTCGGCCCCGGTACCGGCAGCTTCTTCGTCACCAGCCTGGTCGCGTTGCGCGGGCTGGGCCTGACCCGCGCGACCGGCACGACCAAGCTGCTCAACGCCGCGAGCAACCTGGGCAGCCTGCTCGTCTTCGCGATGGGCGGCAAAGTTATATGGCTACTCGGCCTGAGCATGGCGGCGGGGGCGATGCTCGGCGGTTGGCTGGGCTCGCACTATGCGATGAAGCACGGAGCGCGGCTGATCCGGCCGTTGCTGATCGTCGTGTCGCTCGCGCTGACCGGACGGCTGATCTGGGGCTTCTTCAGCTCCTGAGCCGCCAGCCGGTGCGGAAGATCAGCGCGACGATCCCGATGCACAGCGCCAGGAACGCGAACGTCAGCCCGGCGGCGACGGCGATGTTCACGTCCGCGACGCCGTAGAACGTCCAGCGCAAGCCATTGACGAGGTAGACCACCGGGTTGGCCAGGGCGACGGTGCGCCACGGCTCGCCCAGCATGTCGATCGAGTAGAACGTCCCGCCCAGGAACGTCAGCGGGGTCAGAACCAGCATCGGCACGACCTGGAGCTTTTCGAAGCCGTCGGCCCAGCAGCCCAGGATGAAGCCGAACAGCGAGAACGCGAGCGCGACCAGCACGATGAACCCGGCGGCCAGGATCGGATGGACGATCGTGTAATCGACGAAGAACCGGGCGGTGACGAGGATGATCCCGGCCAGGATCACCGATTTGGTCACCGCCGCGCCGACATAGCCAAGCAAGGTCTCGGTCACGCCGACCGGGGCCGACAGCAACTCGTAGATCGTGCCGGTGAAGCGGGGCAGGTAGATGCCGAAGCTGGCGTTGGCAGTGCTTTCGGCCAGGATCGTCAGCAACAGCAGCCCCGGGATGATGAACGCGGCATACGGCACGCCGCCGACTTCGCTCATCCGTCCGCCGATCGCCGAGCCGAACACGACGAAATACAGTGAGGTCGTCAGGACCGGGGTGAAGATCGACTGGAACAGCGTCCGCCAGGTCCGGGCGAGCTCGAACTTGTAGATCGTCCAGATCCCACGCCAATTCATGAAGGCGTTCACGCGGGCTTCCTTTCGGTCAGATCGACGAAGATGTCCTCGAGGCTAGACTGGTGGACGTCGAAGCTCTTGAACTCGACGTCGGCGGCGACGAGCGCCTTGACCAGATCGGCGATGGCGCGATCCTGTCCGTCCTCGCCCTTGGCCTTGTACAGCAGGGCGTTCCCGCCATCGACCAGTTGCAGCGCGAACGCCGCCAGCGCCGGCGGCACGGCCTTGAGCGGTTCGGCCAGGCCGATCTTCGCCTCGGTGCGGCCCAGCCGCTTCATCAACGCCGCCTTCTCGTCCACCAGGATCAGCTTGCCCTGGTTGATCACCCCCACCCGGTCGGCCATCTCTTCGGCCTCCTCGATGTAGTGGGTGGTCAGGATGATCGTCACGCCGCGGGCCCGCAGCTCGCCGATCATGCGCCACATGTCGCGCCGCAGCTCGACATCGACACCCGCGGTCGGCTCGTCGAGGAACAGCAGCTCGGGCTCGTGCGCGAGCGCCTTGGCGATCAGCACGCGGCGCTTCATTCCGCCCGACAGCTCGCTGATCCGGTTGTGGCGCTTGTCCCACAGCGACAGCGCGCGCAGGATTTCCTCGATCCGCCGCGCATCGGGGGCCAGGCCGAACAATCCGCGCGAATGGTTCACTGACAGCAGCACGTGTTCGAACATGTCGACGCTGAGTTCCTGCGGCACCAGCCCGATGCGAGCCCGCGCCTTGCGCCAGTCGCGCTTCATGTCGAGCCCGAAGGCACGGATCGTCCCCCCGGTCGGCCGGACCAGGCCGCAGACCGCGCCTATCAGCGTGGTCTTGCCTGCCCCGTTGGGCCCCAGCAGTGCGAAAATCTCACCCTTGCGGATCTGCAGATCGACGGCATCGAGCGCGATCGTGCTCTCACCCCCCGACTTGGCAATATAGGTTTTGCAGAGGCCCTGGATGTCGAGAATTGGTTCGGTGGTCATATGGCGCGTAAGGTGGTTGTTCGGGGCAGTTACGGCAAGAGCAGGCTGGCGTCACCGTAGCTGTAAAAGCGATACCCCTCGCCGATCGCATGACCGTACACTGCCTGCATCCGCTCGAGCCCCATCAGCGCGCTCACCAGCATGAACAGCGTGGAGCGCGGCAGGTGGAAGTTGGTCATCAGGCCGCCGATGGCCTTGAAGCGATAGCCCGGGGTTATGAAGATCGCCGTATCGCCCGCAAACGGCCGGATCACGCCATCCTCTCCGCAAGCGCTTTCGAGCAGGCGCAGGCTGGTGGTGCCGACCGCGATGATCCTCCCGCCGGCCGCGCGCACCGCGTTCAGGCGGTCGGCGGCGGCCGCGTCGATCCGGCCCCATTCGGCGTGCATCGCGTGGTCGGCGGTATCGTCGGCCTTGACCGGCAGGAACGTGCCCGCGCCCACATGGAGCGTCAGGGTTTCGTGCCCGATCCCGGCCTCGGCCAGCGCGGCCATCAGTTCGGGGGTGAAGTGCAGCGCCGCTGTCGGGGCGGCTACCGCGCCTTCCTCGCGCGCGAACATCGTCTGGTAGTCGGTGCGGTCGGCTTCGTCGGTCGGGCGCTTGCCCGCGATGTAGGGCGGCAGCGGCATCGTGCCAGCGCGCTCGAGCAGGACTTCGACCGGCTCGTCGCCGGCGAACGCGAGCGTGAACGAGCCGTCGGGATGGCGCACTTCGGCCTGGGCGGTCACCCCGGCGGCGAATTCGATCGTCTCGCCCTCGCGCAGCCGCTTGGCGTTGCGGATGAACGCCTGCCAGCGGCGCAAGTCGATCCGCTTGTGCAGCGTCGCGCCGATACGGGCCTCGCCGCGGCGGCCTTCAAGCTGGGCGGGGATGACGCGGGTGTCGTTGAAGACCAGCACGTCGCCCGCGTGGAGCAGTTTGGGGAGGTCGCTGACCGTGCTGTCGGCGAACGCCGCGTCGCTGCCCACCACGAGCATCCGCGCCGCATCGCGCGGGCGGACCGGGCGCAAGGCGATCCGCTCGGGCGGCAGCTCGAAATCGAAGAGGTCAACGCGCATGGCCGGCGCTCTACCGGCCAAAAACTACCCCGTCACCCCCGCCTGTGCGGGTTACTGCGTGGGCGCGGTGGCAGGCAATTCGAGCGCAGGAGGAGCAGGAGCTGCAGGCGGAGCAGGCGCTGCGGCCGAAGCCGGAGCCGGCGCACCCTCCGCCGCCAGCGAGGCGCGCGTGATCTTCGTCGGGTTGGCTGGCGGCTCACCCTTCGCGATGGTGTCGACGATGTCCATCCCACCGATCACGCGGCCGAAGTTGGTGTACTTCCGGTCGAGCGCGAAACGGGGATAGAACACGATGAAGAACTGGCTGTTCGCGCTGTCCGGCTTGTCGGCGCGGGCCATCGAGACCGAACCGCGGACGTGCGGGATGCTGTTGAACTCGGCCTTCACGTCGGGAAGCTTCGAGCCGCCCTGCCCGGTGCCGGTCGGATCGCCCGTCTGGGCCATGAAGCCATCGATCACGCGGTGGAAGATGATGCCGTTATAGAAGCCCTCCCGCGTGAGCGTCTTGATCCGCTCGACGTGGTTCGGCGCCCAGGCCGGCATCAGCCGGATGGTCACGCGCCCGCCGTTCGACAGGTCGAGGAACAGCACGTTCTCGGGATCGTGGGTCGGGTCGGGGTCGGCCACCGCACTGAGGACGGGCTTGGCCGGCTCGACTTCGGCTTTCTTGGCGAGCACCGGCGCGGCGAAAAGTGCCAGGGGTAGGGACAGGCCCAGCGCCACAGCGGCGAAATGACGGCGGTTCATCGGTACGTATTCTCCCGGAAGGCGGGCCGCAAATAGCTGTGGCTCGCTGTCATGGCAATGAACAGCTCTGGGAACAGCTTCAATAATCCCCGAGCCGACCGATGGCTTCCACCCGCGCCAACACGTCGTCGCGGACGGCGGGGCTGACAAACCGGGAAATATCCCCGCCGAACAAGGCGATTTCCTTGACCAGCTTGGAGGCGATCGGCTGCAGGCAGACGTCAGCCATCAGAAATATGGTCTCGATCCGGGCGTTGATCTGCTGGTTCATGCCGGCCATCTGATATTCGTATTCGAAGTCCGCAACGGCACGCAAGCCCCGCACGATCACCGACGCGCCCTGCTTTTCGGCGAACCGCATCAGCAGCGCATTGAAGCCGGTCACCTCGACATTGGCGAGGCCCAGCGAGACGACGTCGCGCTCGACCATCGCGATGCGCTCTGCCGGTGTGAACATCGGGTTCTTGGACGGGTTGGTCGTCACCCCGATGATCAGGCGGTCGACCAGCTTGGCCCCGCGCCGGATGATGTCCGAATGGCCGAGCGTAATCGGATCGAAAGTGCCCGGATAAACGCCGATTCGCTCGCTCGATCCCATCAACGGTCCCTTTCGACGATGAAGCGGGCGACGGCGCGAAGCAGGTCGGCCTCCGCCCCGTGCTGCGACAAGTGGACGATCGCCTGGTCCACCAGCATCCGCGCTTGCTCGCGGGCCCGTTCGGCGCCCAGCAACGAGACGAACGTCTGCTTGCCGGCTTGCGCATCCTTGCGCAGCGCCTTGCCCGCAGCTTCCTGGTCGCCTTCGTGGTCGAGCAGATCGTCGGCGATCTGGAACGCCAGGCCGATGTCGCGGGCATAGCCGCGCAAATGCGTGCGCCCCTCGGCGGGGACCTTGCCCAGGATCGCCCCCATCTCCACCGCAGCGCCAAGCAGCGCGCCGGTCTTGAGCTGCTGGAGCCGCGTGACCGTCGGCAGGTCGAAGTTCGAAGTCTCGGCGACGATGTCCATCATCTGCCCGCCGGCCATGCCGTTCACGCCGCTGGCCAGGGCCAGGGTCTGGACGAGCTCGATGCGGGTGAACGGATCCCCGCTCGTCGCCGTGGCCGCCAGGATTTCGAACGCCAAGCACTGCAGCGTATCGCCTGCCAGCACCGCCGTACCCTCGTCGAATGCGCGGTGCAGCGTCGGCTTGCCGTGGCGAAGGTCGTCGTTGTCCATGCATGGAAGATCGTCGTGGATCAGCGAATAGACGTGGATCGCCTCGAGCGCGGCCCCGGCGCGCAGCGCGGCG
>JBDSOM010000041.1:0-10188 GCA_039914785.1 Novosphingobium sp. | reverse complement strand
CCCCAAGAATTCAGTGAGTACTTGGAGCGCCGGAAGTATCAGGATCCTGACCTGTGGATCGTCGAACTGGATATCGCGAACGCGGAACGCTTTATCGGACTGCCACCCCCGCCGGGTTGACTTTGTTGCGCTGCACAACCAAAGGCTCCCCCACACGAACGCGCAGGCGGTCGGATCGGCGTTGAGGCCGGTCGGCAAGCACGCAGACGGGGGATAGCCGGCAGGATACTAGACGAATCGGGATGTCGCACGCGCGGCGCCGATTTTCCTACCCCTGCGCGGGCGCGTCCACCGCTCAAAAAGAAGCTCTGATGAGCCGCATGTTAAACAAGGCCAGCGTAGCAGCGGTGGCCGTTACACTAGTAGCTACTCTTTTCAGCGCCGATGGTTCCGGCGCATCTGCCCAGGCTTCCGCCAGGGTAGCCGAACAGCAACCGATCCGGATGATCTCCCAACCGGTGGTCCAGCCGCTCCCCGCTCGACAGGATGTCGATCAGGACGAAGCCGCGGATTCAGCCGCCCGGGACGAAAATCAGTCCGAAGATTTTTCCCCGCACACCGCCTCGTCGCTTTCCGCGCTGGTCGACGCCCAGGATCAGTCGGATGATCTTTCGCGCGAACTGAACTGCCTTGCCGGTGCGATCTACTTCGAATCCAAGAGCGAATCGCTCGAAGGCCAACTCGCTGTCGGTCGCGTGATCGTCGCTCGCTCCAAGTCTGGCCGCTTTCCTGCCAGTTATTGCGGCGTGGTGTTCCAGCCCTCGCAGTTCTCGTTCGTCCGCGGCAATGCGATGCCGCGGATCAACAAGGGCACGCAAGACTGGCGCGATGCTGTTGCCGTGGCCCAAATCGCCGATACCGGCACGTGGCAGAGCCCGGTCGAAGGTGCGATCTCGTTCCACGCCGCGAGCGTTTCGCCCGGCTGGCGCTTGAAGCGCGTCGCGCGGGTCGGCAATCACATCTTCTATCGGTAAAATCCTGGTCGTCCCGGTTCTGCGCTTCTCGGCGGCCGGGACGCTGATTCAATCTCGCAATTCGACCCACACCGGTGCGTGGTCACTGGCTTTCTCGCGCCCGCGGTGATCCTTGTCGACGCCAGATGAGACGAGCCGATCGGCCAACTCGGGCGACAGCAGCGCGTGATCGATGCGGAAGCCGTGATCGCGTTGCCAGGCGCCTGCCTGGTAGTCCCAGAATGTCCACACCCCGCCGCGCGGGTGGTGGACGTTCAGCGCATCGGTCCAGCCATCGCCGAGCAGGCGAGCATAAGCGTCGCGGGATTCTGGCTGCATCAGCGCATCCATCGCCATGGCCGGCGGGGACCACACGTCCTTGTCTTGGGGGATTACGTTGAAGTCGCCGGTGACGATCGCGGGGATCTGCTCGTCCCAGATCTCGCGCATGCGCAGGCGCAGTCGTTCCATCCAGCGCAACTTGTAGTCGAATTTTGGCCCGGGCTGCGGATTGCCGTTGGGCAAGTAAATGCACACCACGCGCACGCCGAAGACGTCCGCCTCGAGATAGCGTGAGTGCTCGTCTTCGGGCTCGCCCGCCAGGCCGCGTCTGATTTCGACCGGCTGCTCGCCATCGGCCAGGATCGCGACGCCGTTGAAACCCTTCTGGCCATGCCAGATGGCTTTGTAGCCGATCGCTTCGAAGTCCTTGATCGGGAACCCCTCATCCTGCGTCTTGATCTCTTGCAGGCAGGCGACCGCCGGACGGGTTTCCTCGAGCCATACGAGCAGGCGGGGCAGGCGTGCTTTTATTCCGTTGATATTGAAGGTTGCGATCTTCATGCGCTGGCCACAACACGCACCGCTTGTTGTTCGCGCGGCACTATCCAGCCGTCAGGCTGGAAAATCATACGCTGAAACTCGATCCGCAGCCGCAACCGGCTACCGCATTGGGGTTTTCGACCTTGAACGCGGCACCGCCCAGCGATTCCACATAGTCGACCACACAGCCCGCAACGAGGTCGAGGCTCACGGGATCTACCACCAGGCGGACCCCATCGGTTTCCGAAACCGAATCGTCGGCAGCGAGCGTATCAGCCAGCTCGAACTTGTACTGGAAGCCCGAGCATCCGCCGCCTTCCACCGCCAGGCGGAGGATGGGCGGCTTGCCCTGCTTGGCGGCAATCGCATTGACGCGTGCCGCGGCGGAAGGGCTCAAGCTGAGCGAAGGCGTTTCCATACCTGCGATGTAGGGTGGCGCAAGGTCTGGGGCAAGTCGTCGTCCGGACTTGATCCGGACGCGCATTCACGCCGACTGGATATAACTGCGCAGCGCCTCGGCCTCGGTCTGGATGTGATCGATCCGATATTTGACCAAATCGCCGATCGAAACGAAGTCGACGATGCGATCCCCCTCGACGACCGGCAAATGACGGATGCGGCGGCGGGTCATCAGGCCGAGCGCCTCGAGGACGGTGGTTTCCGGGGTTACGGTGATGGCCGGCGCGGTCATCACTTCGCCCACGGTCCGCTCCAGGATGGCTGGGCCGTCGGCATCGAGCTGGTGGATTACGTCGCGCTCGGAGAAGATTCCGGCGACGCGCCCGTCATCGAGCACC
Source organism: Novosphingobium sp. (assembly GCA_039914785.1). GTDB lineage: Bacteria > Pseudomonadota > Alphaproteobacteria > Sphingomonadales > Sphingomonadaceae > Novosphingobium. The sequence goes on along the minus strand of JBDSOM010000041.1, from coordinate 7,616 downwards.
GGCAGTGCACCGATCCGTTGCCCCGCGAGCAGGCTCACCGCTTCACCCAAGGGCAGCGAGGCATCGCAGCTGATGACTTCGCGGGTTCGTTCCCGGATCATTCGCCCGATCGTCATGTGTTTTCTCTCCCCGGGTTCGTGGATCGGGGATTATGCCACGACCTGACAGATGCGGCCACCCTGCCCGCGCAAATACGTTGCCTGCGTGCGATCACGGGAGCAAGAGGCGGAAATGGGCGCCAGGTCTCCTCTCGACGATCCGCAACTCGCAGCCTTTGCGTGGGCCCGATATCGGCGCCTGATGCGCTGGATGATGCTGGTGACGCTGACGATGGTCGGCGGTTCGCTCGTCGTGCTTTACCGCCACAACGGCCTGGTCTCGATCCACTTCTATATCGCGACAGCGCTCGGCATCTCTTTCGCGATGCTGTTGATGTCGGCGCTGATGGGGCTGGTGTTCCTGTCGAACGGCACGGGGCACGACCGTGCGCTCACCGATGGGGACGGCACCGATGGTGGATCTAGCCCGCCAGCGGACGGAGTCTGAACGCTTCGACCGGAACGCCGCCGATCAGGTGTTCCTGGATGATCCGTTCGAGCACTTCCTCGGTGCAGCTATGATACCATACCCCATCGGGCCAGACGACCGCGACCGGGCCCGCGGCGCAGATCTTCAGGCAGTCGGCCTTGGTGCGGGCAACGCCGCCGTTGCGATCGAGGCCGAGCTGCTTGAGCCGGGTCTTCAGGTATCGCCAGGCGGGCGCACCGACCTCGGGCTTGCAGCACTTGGCCTTCTGCGGCTCGGCACACAGGAAGATGTGCCGCTTGATCGTATCGCCGCCGTTGATCGCCAGCGCGCGCCGCGCAGCCTCCAGCGCTTCGGGGGGCGTGGTCATGCCTGGAACATCCACGGCTTGACGCTCTCGCGAAAAGCGTCGGGAAGCGGGAAGGGGCGGTCGTCTTTCACACAGACCATGACCGAACGCGCCAGCGCCACGATCGCGTCGCCTTGGCGGACGAGCTGGGCCAGGCTGTAACTGGTGCGGCCAACCGACGTCGCACCGATATGCACGCTGACGGGCGCTGGGTAGAATCCCTGGCCCAGGTAATCGATCGTCAGGTTGGCGACCATCGCCGTCCAACCTTCCCTCCCGATGTGGTAGTCGCTCGCGGCATGAAACCGCACGCGGGCGTCCTCGAGGATGCTGGCGAGTGCCGCGTTGTTGAGGTGCATGTTGGTGTCGAGGTCGGCGAAGCGGGTCGGGATCTCGCAAACGAACGGATAGCGCGCGGGCGCCAGGAGGATGGGGTCGGGCTTGGCCATGACACGGAGTTAGAGGGCGCTCTCATCGGCGTCCACCCTGCCTCGCGAAACCAGGCGGAACCCTAACCCTTCTTGCCGACGATCCGAGCGATCTCCGCCGCGACTAGCCTTTCGACCATTGGCGGCAAGTTCTTGTCGAGCCATTCGGCCAACGCCGGGCGCAGCAGTTCGCGGGTCAGCCCTTCGAGCGAAGTTTCGCCGGAGCGGACGATCTGGGGCTGAGCACCAGGCTCGGCCAGCATCGCCAACGCCGCCAGCGAATCGCGCATCGAACTGCGCGCGACCTCGGTGACCAGTGCGGGAGCAGCAGTCGGCTCGGCCCGCGCTTCGTCGTCTTCGAGTTCGTCGATGAATTCGCTGATCTCGGTAAGGTCGAGCACTTCGTCGTCGTCCTCATCGGGTACGCTCGGGGTCAGGCCTCGCGATTCGCGCACGCGGCGCTCGTCTGCAGCACCGACGCGATTGTCGCGCGCGATGACTTTCTTGATCGATTCGAGGATTTCCTCAACCGAAGGTTCGCCCGCCTGGCGCATATTACCGTCTGACCCCCGTCATGGTTTTGGCGTCATGGCTTCAGCTGAAGCCGCCTCACCGGTAGAGACTGACCCGTCTTGGGACGGCGTGTCAACGGTTCTCGTCGAAACGGCTACCGGAGCGGGGTCGTTCTCCCAGTCGAACCACTTGCCCCTTACCCGCTTGTAGTTGACCTGGGGATCGTAAAGCGTGCCGCCGTCCAGGCCGAGATCGCGGGCTTCGGCGCGGCCCATCGCCGCCAGCAGGGTGAAGCCGGCGACGTAAGCGTTGCGCCGGGCGGTGACGAGGCGGACCTGGGCGTTGAGCAGTTCCTGCTCGGCGTTGAGGATGTCCAGGATCGTGCGGTTGCCGACGCTGTTTTCGGCGCGCACGCCCTCAAGGCTGAGGCTCGCGGCATCGACCCCGGCCTGGCTCGAAATGATGACGTCATTCGACGCCCGCCATGATTGATACGACGAGCGGGTCTGCGCGATCACATCGCGTTCCGCGCCGATCTCCTGTTCCAGTGCCGCCCCCGCCCGGGCCTGGGCCTGGCGCCGCTGCGCCGCTGGGCGGCCGCCCTGGAACAATGGGATCGAGCCGCTGAGGCCCACCGTAATCCCGCTGCTCGACTGCGGCAGCGGCGTGCTCGCGCCAGCTATCCGCAGCGAGCCGAGCGAGTTTGCATACGTCCCGCCGACGACGGCGTTTAGCTGGGGCAGGCGGTTCGCGCTGGCCACGTTGATGTCGTAGTCCGCGGCCTTTGATCGTTCGCGGGCGGCGAGGATGTCGGGGTTGTTGTCTAGCGAAATTGCGACGGCGTCCTCCGCCGTCTGGGGTACGCCGGGCAGCGGTGGCGGCGGGGCCAGTTCGCCCGGCGGCCGGCCGATGATCTGGATGTAGCGCTCGCGCGCGTTCGCGAGGTTCGCCTCGGCGGTCCGCGTATCGCTGCGCGCGACGGCCAACCGCGCTTCGGACTGCGCGACGTCGGTGCGGGTCAGGTCGCCGATTTCGAAACGATCGCGCGTCGCCTCGAGGTTGACCGACAGCACGTCGGAGTTCTTGCGGTTGAGCCCGACCACCGCCTCGTTGAGGATCACATCCATATAGGCGGCAACCGCCTGGCTGAAGATCGCCGCTTCGGTGCCGCGCAGTTCGGCTTGGCCGGCATCGACCCGGCGCTCGGCCGCGCGGATCTGGTTCTTTACCGCCCCGCCGGAGTAAAGCGGCACGCTCAAGTTGACGCCGGCGTTGAGTTGCCGTGTCGGCCCTTCAAGCGTGAGCCCGGTCCCGCCCAGCGAGGTGGAACTGGTGCCGGTCGGATCGACGATCTGCGTATAGCTCGTCGTCGCGTTCGCTGACGGGCGCCCCGCCGCTTTCGCGATCGGTACGTTCTCGTCGGTCGCGCGCTGGTTGGCGCGTGAGGCCTGCAGCGTGGGATTGGTGTTATAGGCAGATACCAGCGCGCTACGCAGATCGTCGGCGTGCGCTGGCGACAGCATACAGAGCCCCGCGGCGCTTGCCAGAAGCGCAGCAGTGAGCCTTCCAGGTCTGGTCCTGACGCGCGCCCCCGCCACGTTCAGAAGCTCCAGCGCCTCGGGGCGGCGAATTCGGGAAGTACGGGGATGCCGATCTCGGCGAGGGCAAGCCAGGCGACCGAATCGCCGATCTTGGTTCCCGCTGCAAACCTGGTGACGCCGCGTTCGACCAGGCCACCGACGATCCGGCCGCCTTCGGCGAGTGCTGCGGTGATGCTGCCGGGGAGTTCTTCCACTGCGCCATCGATCAGGATCAGCGTGTACGCGCCCTTCTTGAGCTTGCTCACGTCACCGACGTCCTTGACCTCCAGCGTTCCCACCAAGGACCCGACCAGCGCGGCGAGATAGCCGCCGCTGGCGCTGACGATCAGCGCGCTGTCGCTCGGTGTGGGCCTGGCTTCGCCCAGCATCCGTCCGTGCACGAGCGGGGCGGGGAGAAAGCGCCCGTTGCCGAGCGGCACCGCCCGGTCGGTATAGGCGAAGGCGCGGGCGCCTTGGGGTACGAAATCCTCACGCGGGACGGCGTTTATCGCGTCCAGCACCCACGGCTCGTTGACGCCGCTGGGCCTAAGCTGGCTGTCGATCATCGCCCGCCGAGCGAGTTTGGAGTCCGTTTGGGACGCGGAACGTTCCTCGGTAATCGTCATGTTTCTCAAGCCCTTTGCGCGCGGCTGTATTGCACTGATAACACAGCCACGCAATCGCCTTGCTATTAAGCGATGGCCGAGGCCGCGCCAAGCGCTTTGACGGGGGCGCCAACAGGCGCTTATGGGGGCTGTAAGGCAGACATTCCAGGGACCTCACGAACATGGCAGAGATGGTGACGATCCGCGAGACGGACCTGATCGAGAGCATCGCCGACGCGTTGCAGTACATCAGCTACTTCCACCCGATGGACTACATCCGCGCGCTCGCCGCGGCGTGGGAGCGTGAGGAGAACCCGGCCGCCAAGGACGCGATGGCCCAGGTCCTCGCCAACAGCCGGATGTGCGCCGAAGGGCACCGCCCGATTTGCCAGGACACCGGCATCGTCAACGTGTTCCTGAAGTGGGGCCAGAACTGCCGGCTGGAATCGGACAAGTCGCTTCAGGACGTCGTCGATGAGGGCGTGCGCCGCGCCTACAACCACCCCGAGAACAAGCTGCGCGCCTCGATCGTCGCCGACCCGGCGTTCACCCGCCGCAACACCAAGGACAACACGCCGTGCGTGCTCAATGTCGAGATGGTCCCGGGCAGCAAGGTCTCGGTAGACGTCGCGGCCAAGGGCGGCGGTAGCGAGAACAAGTCGAAGTTCAAGATGATGAACCCCAGCGATTCGATCGTCGACTGGGTGCTCGAGATGATCCCGCAGATGGGCGCGGGCTGGTGCCCGCCGGGACAGATCGGCATCGGCATCGGTGGTACGGCGGAAAAGGCGGTTTTGCTCGCCAAGGAATCGCTGATGCAAGAGATCGACATGCACGAGCTCAAGGCGCGCGGCCCCCAGACCGACACCGAGAAGTTGCGGGTCGAAATCTACGACAAGGTCAACGCGCTGGGCATTGGCGCGCAAGGGCTGGGCGGCATCACTACGGTGCTCGACGTCAAGATCGCCGAATGGCCGTGCCACGCCGCGGGCAAGCCGGTGGCGATGATCCCCAACTGCTCGGCGACGCGCCATGCGCACATTACGCTCGACGGTTCGGGCCCGGCTTTCCTTGAGATGCCGAAGCTCGACGACTGGCCCGACGTGACCTGGGCCCCCGACAAGGCGGCCAAGCGGGTCAACCTCGACACGCTGACCGCCGCCGAGGTGCAAAGCTGGCGACACGGCGACCGCCTGTTGCTCAATGGCAAGATGCTCACCGGGCGGGATGCCGCGCACAAGCGCATCCAGGACATGCTGGCGAATGGTGAAGAACTGCCCGTCGATTTCCGCGGCCGCGCAATCTACTACGTCGGTCCGGTCGATCCGGTGATGGGCGAAGTGGTCGGCCCGGCGGGCCCCACGACGGCGACCCGGATGGACAAGTTCACCGACATGATGCTCGACCTCGGGCTGCTGACGATGATCGGCAAGGCCGAGCGCGGGCAGGGCGCGACCGAGGTCATCGCCAAGCACAAGGTTGCCTACCTGATGGCGGTCGGCGGCGCCGCGTACCTCGTCGCGCGGGCGATCCGCGAGGCCAAGGTCGTGGGCTTCGCGGACCTCGGCATGGAGGCCATCTATGAATTCACCGTCGAGGACATGCCGGTGACCGTCGCCGTCGATAGCGACGGCAATAACGTCCACCAGCTCGCCCCGCTCGTGTGGAAGGAGCGGATCGCTCAGGAAAAGGCGCTGGCGCAGGCCTGACGTTTGCCATGTCATGACCGTTCCCATCTGGCTGATCGCGACGCTGTGCGCTGCGGTGTTCAACTCTTGGCGCACGGCCGTGCAGCAAAGCGTGCGAGCCCAACTGTCGGTCAATGGAGCCGGGCTGGTGCGCTATTTCTACGGGCTGCCGGTCGCGATTGCGCTACTGGCCGGGTGGTGCCTGTTCACGGGCGAAGCGCTGCCGGCGTTCGACTGGCCGCTGCTCGGTTGGGCGCTGGCCGGCGGCTTCGCGCAAATCCTCGGCACGAACCTGCTGTTGCTGGCGTTTTCCTATCACAACTATGTTGCGGGCACGGCGTATTCGAAGACCGAGGCGATTCAGGGCGCGATCCTGTCGTTCGTCCTGCTGGGCGAGCGGCTCTCGTGGATCAGCTGGACGGGTATCGCGGTGGGCGTGGTCGGGGTGCTGTACCTCGCCGGAGGGGGCAAGCGACTGCGCCTGGCCGATGTCGCCCAGCCTGCCGCCTTGTGCGGCCTGGGTGCCGGGCTCGGCTACACGATGACGTCGATCTTCGTTAAACTGGGCACCTTCCAGGTCCATACCGCCGACAAGATCCTGGCCGCGCTGTTCGTGCTCGTCGTGGTCCAGACCGGACAAGTGCTGATGCAAGGGACGTACGTGTTGCTGCGCGAGCGCGGCGAGATGACGCGCGTGCTGCACAGCTGGCGATCGTCCTCGCTGGTCGGCCTGCTGGCCAGCCTCGGCTCGGCCGGATGGTTCACCGGGTTCGCGTTGGCACCGGTCGCGCTGGTGCGCACGGTCGGACAAGTCGAAGTGTTCTTCACCTTGGGCTTCGGCCACCTTTATTTGCGCGAAACGGTGAAGCGCCACGAAGTCATTGCGCTGTTCTGTGTCGCGCTGGGCGTGGCGCTGGCGCTGGCCGGATCGTTTTGAACCAGGTTTGGGATTCAGATTGGATCATAGCCAGCTGCGCATTCGCGCGGTAGGCTGCCGCCATGACGCTCGCCGTCCTCTTCTTCCTCGGCATCGGCAATTTCGCGATGCACAAGGCCGTGCTCGAAAGTCGCCACGCGCTGCTCGGCCAGGTGCCGTGGTTCATGCACATGCTGGGAAACGGCCGGATGGGGCTCGGCGTCGAGTTCCTGGTCCTGCTCGGCTCGATGCTGATGGTCTCGCAAGGATCGCCCGGCTGGGCCTGGGGCTATGCGTTCTATTCGCTCGTCAATGCCGCGGCGGCCTGGCTGATCCTGTCGAAACGCGTGTGACGGGGAACCCGCGCGCCGCCGGGGCGCTCTAACCCGCATGAACACATGGCTTTTTGTAAACGCCGCCAGCGGCAGCAATAACGACGAGGCCGTACGCGCGGTCATTCAGGCGTTCACGGACGCGGGTGCCGCGCTCCAGCGCGTGGTCGACGTTTCCGAAAGCGGACCACCGCACCAGGACGAACTGGTCCGGGCGGGGGTCGGCCGGCTTGCGGTCTTCGCGGGCGACGGCACCACCAACGCGGTGGTTACCGCGCTCGAAGGCTGGGACGGCCAGGTTCTGGTCCTGCCGGGTGGCACTGCGAATCTCCTCGCCCGCACCCTCCACGGCGAACGCGACGCCGCGGCGATCATCAGCGCCCTGCCCCAGCTCCGCCCGGTGCGCCGGCCCTGCATCCGCACGAGTCAGGGCACCGCGCTGATCGAGGTCCTGGCCGGCCCCGGCGCGACCTGGAGCGACGTTCGCGAAGTCCTGCGCGACGGCGACTTGCCGGGGGTCGCGGCAAGCTCGCTCGAGGCGATCCGCCAGAGCACTTCCGGACCGATGGTCGCGGTCTCCGATCCGGCGATCGGCCGACCGGAGGGGTATTCGGGCGTGCGGTTGGAGCCGGCGGCCGGCGGCATGCTGGTCGAAGGCTATGGCGCCGATACCGTCGCCG
>JBDSOM010000135.1:0-6095 GCA_039914785.1 Novosphingobium sp. | reverse complement strand
TTGCTGAGAACGAATACGAGCTGTGCGAGGAGCGGGATGTCGTGCCCGTACGACGAAGCGTGACAATGGGACCGAGCACGGGAGTGCGGTTGCGAAGGCTTGGTCCGCGTGGCGCTCTGAAGTAGAGCGGTGCCTGGTTCCTGCCGCGCGCCTGTCGCGCAACGGGTGCCTGTCACCTTCGCGAGCCGATAGCCTTCGTCGCGCGGATCCGCCCGACCTCGGTCAGCTGATCCGGCGTAGTTGCCGGCGCTGTTGCCGGCGCGCTTGATCTGCATGACGTCCGCCGCGCGGCCTGAACCGCCCCGCTCGACCCGCAAGACAAGCTGGACGAGGCGTCGCGGTGCTTCACCCGCGCGGTAGAGTTTCGGCTCATTCCGGAGGCGCGATCGACCACCTCGGGACCGCGCCGATAGACGCGTGCAACTACGTGCGCACCACTTACTTGATATTAACTATATAATATATAACGGTTATTTGGAACCATTCCAAGGCTGCGGTCGTTGTCTCATTATAAAAATATGGGAGGCGACAACAATGCTTACCGTTATTTCAGACCAGGGCAGCCGGATCCTCGCAGCGATGGCCGCCGAGCCGGTTGGCCGCCGAGCCGCTGGACGGACCGAGGCGTTATGCCGGCTGGTCAAAGTCGATCACGACCAGAACCAAGTCCTGGCGAGATGCCTTAACCTGTCGAATGGCGGCGCGAAGCTCGACCTAGCGATAGCGCTCAACCTCAACGATCGCATCACGATCAGCTTCAGCCCGATGACGCGGATCGAGGGCCGAGTGGTATGGATTTCGGGCAACGGCTGCGGCGTCGCGTTCGACGAACCGATCGATTCCGGCCGGTTGTTGCGCGGCGATTCGCTCGACAGCCGCCAGCTGCAGGCCGGCTCCGAGCCTGCCAATCGCGCGCGGTCCAAGCTCAATCTGCCGGCGCGAGTCGGACGTCATGGTGCGGCCCGTGACCCCGTCGTGACCGATGGGTCGGTTGACGGGAGGAGGATTGCCAACGACGGAACCTTCCATCCGGGCCTGAATGTGCGGGTGATCCTCGCCGACGGCCGCGAACAGGAGGGCGTCGTGCGCTGGAGCCGCGAGAATATCGCTGGCGTCCTGCTGCTCGACGGGTTCGAAACCGCGGAGCCCGACCCGGTTCGCCAGCTAGGCCACCGATAGGTCGTAGCGTTCGCCCACGGCGGCTTTCAATTTGTCGAGCGCCTGGGCTTTCAACTGGTGCACGCGCGGCACGCTGACGTCGATGACTTGGGCGATCTCGGCCAGGTTGAGTTCCTCGACGAAGTAGAGCTGGACGACGATCTGCAGTCGCTGTGGTAGCAAGGCGATCGCCTCGACCAGATGTTCGCGCATTTCCTTGTCCTCCAGGAGCATCAGGCTGTCGGGCCGGTCGTCGGCGAATGCCGGATCGCTGTCCGAATATGTGTCGTCGAGCGCCTCGAAGCGCAGCGGTTGGCTGGTCGAGCGCAGCTCGGCCAGTTCGCCGAGCGTCACGCCCAGCGCCGCAGCCAGCTCGCCGGCCTGCGGCTCGCGACCGAGCTCCAGGCGCAATGCGGTTTCCTTCTCGCGGATCAGCCGGCGGCGTTCGACCGCGCCGCGCGACAGCGGCAGGTGGCGGCGCACGAGGTCGATCATCGCCCCGCGCACGCGCAGCTTGGCATAAGCGGCGAACCCGTCGTCGGTGTCGCCGGAATGGTTGCGGACGCATTCGGTCAGCGCGAGCAAACCGGCCTGCATCAGGTCCTCAAGCTCGATGCCGTCGCGGCCCGAACCGTGGACATGCCAGGCGAGGCGGCGGACCATCGGCAGGAAGCGGCGGACGCTGTCCGCCTCGTCGCCCAGATAGGCCCGCGCGGCGGACTTTGTACGCGTTCTGTGCGCGACTTTACCAAAGTTGTGATCGTGGATCATGCGGCCATGCTTTCGTACGCCTGCGGTGAGGGGAGGCCAGGGGGCGGCAGCGGGGTGCCGCCGATCACGCTGAGCACTTCGATCGGCTGGGCCGGGGGCAACTCGGCGATCGACAGTACCGTGCACGATGGCGCGCGCAGTTTCAGCAGCGCGGCCAGTGCGCGGCGGGCGCGGGGCTGGACGATCAGGGCGAGCGGCGCAGCGCCGGGGCCGCGCTCGGCGGTCAGTTGGGCGATATGCTCCCCGATGTTGTGGGCGAGGTCGGGCTCGATCACCGGCTGGCCGGTCGAAGGGTCGTGAAGGCCCTGGACGATCATGTTCTCGAGACTGGCGTCGAGCGTAAGCACCGGCAGGCGCTCGCTCGGCGGGCAGATCCGTCCGACGATCAGCGCGCCAAGGTCGGCGCGAAGCATATCGACCAGACGGTCGTGATCCAGCGTGGTTTGCACCGCCTGGCTGAGGCTGGAGAGGATCGGCAGCGGGTGGCCGATCGGCACGCCATCTTCGAGCAGGGCGCGCAGCAGCCGGGTGATCGCGGCAAGGCCGAGCGGGGCAGGATAGATCGTCTCGACCAGGCCGGCGGCGCGTTCCTTGACGCCATCGATCAAGTCACGGACTTCGTCGGGCCCCAGCAAGGTCTGCGGTTGTTCGGACAACACCTGGTTGAGATGCGTGGCGATGACCGTGCTGGCGTCGACCGTCAGGAAGCCGTCGGCGATGGCATGGTCGCGCGCAGCCGGATCGATCCACAGCGCGGGGCAGCCGAACGACGGATCGCGCGTTTCCTCGCCGATCAGGCCGTGGCCGTCGCGGGCTTCGCCGGCGTCGATCGCCAGGATCTTCTCCGGGCGCACGCTGCCCGCGCCGAGCGGCACGCCGCCTAGCATTATGCGGTAGTCGTTCGGCGGGACCTCCAGGGCATCTCGCACCCGGAACTGCGGGACGACGAAACCGAAGCTCTGGCTCAGCTGCTTGCGCACACCCGTTAGTCGTCCGACCAGCGGCGCGCCGCGGCGTTCGTCGACGAGCTGGACCAGGCCGTAGCCGACTTCGATCGTGACGAGCGTGTGGTCGCTGACGTCCTCCAGCGCGATCCTCGCAGGATCGACGATTGCGGCCGGGGCCTCGATGACCGGAACGGGACGGTCGGCGCGCTGCTTGAGGGTGTACCACAGCCATGTGGCGAGCGCGGCGGCGGGCAGGAAGATCGTTTGCGGCATCGCAGGGATGCAGCCGATCGCGAAGAGGATGAAGGCGACCGGCAGCCAGGTGCCCGGATCGGAGAACTGGCCACCGATCTGCCCGGCGAGGTCGCGGGTGTCGGAGACGCGGGTGACGATGACCGCGGCCGCGATCGACAGCAGCAATGACGGCACCTGCGCAACCAATGCGTCGCCGATGGCGAGCGTTATGTAGCGCGAAGCGGCATCACCGGCTGACAGGCCGTGGCTGATCATGCCGAGGCAGAAACCGGCGATGATGTTGACGCCCAGGATCAGCAGCGCGGCGATCGCGTCGCCCTTCACGAACTTGGAGGCACCGTCCATCGAACCGTAGAAGTCGGCCTCGGTCGCCACTTCGCGGCGGCGGGCCTTGGCTTCTTCGGCGGTCATGAGGCCCGCGGCGAGATCGGAATCGATCGCCATCTGCTTGCCCGGCAAGGCGTCGAGGGTGAAGCGCGCCGACACTTCGGACACGCGGCCCGCACCCTTGGTCACGACGATCAGGTTGATGATCATCAGGATCATGAACACGAACAAGCCGACGATGAAGTTGCCGCCGATCAGGAACGCGCCGAACGCTTCGATCACGTGGCCGGCGGCCGATCCGCCCTCGTGTCCGTGGACCAGGACCACGCGGGTCGAGGCGACGTTGAGCGAGAGGCGCAGCAGGGTCGCGAACAGCAGGACCGAAGGAAACGAGGAGAAATCTAGCGGCTTGGTCGCGTTCATCGCGGCCATCAGGATCGCGACCGAAAGCGCGATGTTGAGCACGAAGAACACGTCGAGCAGGACCGCTGGGGTCGGGACGATCATCAGGCAGATGAGCGTCAGGATGCCGATGGGCAGGGCCAGGGTCGCGGGCTTGATGGAACGCATGAAGTTCATAGGTTGAAAGCCTGCAGCTTGGCGTATGCGGTGCGAACGAAGTCGGGCGCGCCGCCCTGGGGCGTGTTGCCGCCGGCGGTGAATGTATTGCGCAAGGTGTCGGCCATCGAGGTGCGGCCGGAGGCCCCGGACGCCGCGCTGGCCTGGGCCGCGAGGGCGTTGAATTCACGCTGCAGCGGGCCGCCGGTGGGGGCGGCGCTGGCGATCTGGGTGGTCGGCGCATAGCCGCCCGTCGGCATCGGCCCCGCGCCGTTCATCGCGCTGGCGACCTTGCCGCGCATCAACTCCATCACGCCGGAGACGGAGCGCGGGCCGTTGCCGTCGTAGAAGATGCCGTGGTTGGCAGCCGCGGCCTTGGGCAGGATCGCGGCGGCGGACTGGCTGGGGTCGCTTTGCAGCGCGGCCAGGAACTTGCCCGCGCCGTCGGCACCGAGGAAGTGCGCCATGTAGAGCTCGGCGGAATCGGGCTCGCGGCCCAGGACCCCGACAAGCGCCTGTTTATTATCGTTAGCGAGTTCGGCGGCCATCAGCGCGGAGGCGCTGGGATCGAAGCGCATCGCCATGATTTGCGCGCGCATCTGGGGATCGACGCGGCCCCCGTCGATCGCGCCCGCAGCCCAATCCATGCCATGACGCGTCCCGTGGCGGTCGAGCGTCTGCAGCCAGGTGCCATTGGTGAACTGGTAGAGCCCGGCGGCGCTCGAGGTGCCGGCCTTGGCTCGGGGGTTGAGGCTGGATTCGATCTTGGCCTGGGCCAGCAGGTAATCGAAATCGACGCCGGTCGCCTGCGACGCCCGGGCAATCGCTGCGCGGACATCGGTATTGACGGGTCCCTGCAGACCGATTGGCGTTGCCTGGCTCAAGCCGAACTCCCGAAACGAACTGTTTCAGGAGATGTAAAAGCAAGAGGTGTGCCAGATTGGTCTCAGGTCAGGCGCGGGCGCCCGCATAAGCGTAAGCTGGGCGAGCCTTGTAGAGCGCGGGCGAGCCTGTCAGCTCGTCGAGGCGTGAGGACACATTGGCCGCGATAAGGTTGCGAACCTGGCGGTTTACCTCGTTGAGGCGGCGTGCGGCGTCGAGCAGCCCCCGGCATTCGGCATCGACGACCTCGGCATCGACATCTGCCATCCGGCCGCACAGCGCGCTTTTGTCGGTCGCGCAGCCCATAATGCCCTCGAGGTCCATTCCGGCAAGCGCCTGCCGTTCGGTCTGCAGCACGGCAACCATTTGCCGCAAGTTGTCACGAAGCTCGATCGACGCGCTCATTTCGCGGTCCTCAGGATAAGTCCGGCGGCGATGATCGCATCGGCCACGGTCGTGGGAAGGATGGGGTAGTTGCCCTCGTGCAGCGCTCTGCGGATCTGCGCGATCCGGTCGGCGTTGATCGGCGTAGCGCCCGGATCGAGCGTGTCGCCCAGCACCACCCCCGACGACACTGGCGCTTCGGCGTTGTCCGCCTTGGCCGGCTGGTCGGCCGATCCACTGGCCAGGCGCACGGCGCGCCCATTCAACGAAATGGCTTCGATCTTCCCGATCGGCTTAGTCAGGCGAGTGTCGATGGGTGGCATCACCCCGCTCCTTCATCAATCCTGACCAGTAAGACGGCGGCTGCACTGAAAGATTAAGGCGCGCGGTGGCAAATTCTTGCCGATGGGCGGCAAATTTCGGGCGGCCGGTTCAATCCATCGGGATCGCGACCAGGCCGGGGCGGATCACCTGGGCGCGCATGGCATCGCCCTTGGGCGCGCCGCCCGAGACCATCCGCACGCGAACCCAGGCGCCGACGGGCCCCTGGTCCATTGCGATGCCGGGCTGCGATACGGCAAAGCCATCGCCGGTGACCGAAACCGTTACCGCCTCACCCCGGGTAACTGCGGGGGTCTCGGACACTGCGGCGGCACCTTGAACGGCGTTGACGGGCACGAACAGCCGCCAGCTTCCGGCATCCGGACACTGGACCACGACCGATTCCTTGCGTGCCGTATGCCAACCGAGGCTGAGCGGTGAATTGCAGAAGTTCAGGCGCAGACGCCGGTCGACCGGCAGGACCGCGCCGCC
>JBDSOM010000062.1:0-3378 GCA_039914785.1 Novosphingobium sp. | reverse complement strand
CTGATCGTCTCGGGCGCGGACCCGACGGGCGAGAGCTTCTACTTTCTCGAGATGAACACTCGGCTCCAGGTCGAGCATCCCGTCACCGAATGCATCACCGGTATCGACCTCGTCGAGCAGATGATCCGCGTCGCTGCAGGCGAGGAACTGGCGTTCAAGCAGAAAGACGTGAAGATCGACGGCTGGGCGATCGAGAACCGCGTCTATGCCGAGGATCCCTATCGCGGCTTCCTGCCGTCGACCGGGCGCCTGTCGCGCTATCGCCCGCCCGTGCAGGGCTGGACCGATGACGGCAGCGAGAACGGGCGCCGAGGTGTGAACGGGGTGCGGGTCGACGACGGCGTCTACGAAGGCGGCGAAGTCTCGATGTTCTATGATCCGATGATCGCCAAGCTGATCACCTGGGGCAAGACCCGCGACGAAGCGGCCGACCTCCAGATCGCCGCGCTCGACGCCTTCGAGATCGAGGGCCTCGGCCATAACATCGATTTCGTCTCGGCGATCATGCAGCACCCGCGCTTCCGCTCGGGTGAATTGACCACCGGGTTCATCGCCGAGGAATACCCGGAAGGCTTCTCCGGGGCGGCGACGTCCGACGAGTTCAAGGGCAAGCTGGCGGCGGTGGCCGGGTTCATCGCCACGGCCCGCGCGGACCGCGCCCGGCAGGTCGACGGGCAACTCGCCCATCACCTGCCACCGCCGTCGGAATGGTCAGTGAAAATTGCCGGAAAGACCTTTGCGGTCGAACTCGGCGACGAGGAAGTCACCGTCGACGGCGTGCCCGTTGACCTCGCGATGGAATATGCCCCCGGCGACAAGCTGGTCGATGCCGAAGTCGACGGCGAGGACCTCGCGGTCCGGATCGAGCCGAGCCGCACGGGCCTGAAAATGATCACGCGCGGGGCGATCCACAAAGTGGAAATCCTTCCCGCCCGCTTTGCGACGCTGGCGGATCACATGATCGAAAAGACCCCGCCGGATCTTTCACGCTTTCTGATCTGCCCGATGCCTGGCCTGCTGGTTTCGCTCAACGTCGCCGAGGGTGACAAGGTCGAAGCGGGGCAGCCGCTCGCAGTTATCGAGGCGATGAAGATGGAGAATATCCTTCGCGCCGAGAAGTCGGGCACGATCAAGACGGTGAATGCCAAGGCCGGCGAGAGCCTGGCGGTCGACGCGATCATCCTCGAGCTGGAATAATGCATCTCGCCCACGATCCAGCCGCCCCGGCTGCGCCGCGGATTTCGTTCGACGATTTCCTCAGCGTGGATATCCGGGTCGGCACGATCGTGGCTGCAGAGCCGTTTCCCGAGGCGCGCCAGCCCTCGCTGAAGCTGCGCGTCGATTTCGGCCCGACGATCGGTGTGCGCAAAAGCTGTGCCCAGATCGCTGCGCTCTATACGGCGGACGAGCTCATCGGGCGGCAAGTTGCCGCGGTTGTGAACTTTCCTCCGCGGCAGATCGGCAAGGCTGTGTCGGAAGTCCTGACGCTGGGGTTTGCGGATACCGAGGGCCGGGTCGTGCTGTTTGCGCCCGACCAGCCGGTGCCCAACGGCTCACGGTTATTCTGATGGATTTCACCGCGTTGATCGAGGCTGCCGAACCGCTGGAGCAGGGCCTGCGCCTGGCCATCCCGCCCAGCTGGCACCAGGGCCGCACCGGCTACGGCGGGTTCTCCGCCGCGGTCGCGCTGGCTGCGGCGCAGCGGGTCGGTGGGGCGCTGCCACCGCTGCGATCCGCGCAAGTGAGCTTCGTCGGTCCGCTCTACGGAGAGATCGAGGCGCGCGCCAAAGTCCTGCGCCAGGGCAAGAACGCGACGTGGATTTCCGCCGAACTGACCCGTGCCACCGAGCAGGCGCCCGAGGTCGGCCTGACCGCCAGCTTCGTGTTCATGGGCCCCGTCGAAAGCGCGCTGCACCTCAACGCTTGCGCGCCGCCCGAGGCGCTCGTGCCGGTGGACGAGGCCCGCCCCGTGTCCCGCACCGCGCATGCGCCGGCCTTCATCCGCGAGCACTTCGAAGTACGATTCGCCGTTCCTCGCCCCGCCGAAGCCACCCCGGAGGTCTGCTGGTGGGTGCGGCCGAACGCGCATGCCGCGCTGGACGCGATGATCGCCCCGCTGCTGTGTGCCGATGCGGTTCCGCCCGGTGTGTTGCCGTTGATGCAGCCCGGCATAATGGTCAGTTCGATGACCTGGCAGGTCAACATGCTCACGCCCACGCCGGCGACGCGCGATGGCTGGTGGCTGCTGCGTTCGGTCGGGACGTATGCCGAGGCCGGGTGTTCGAGCCAGCAGATGCAGCTATGGAATGCCGACGGAGAGCCGATCCTTTCGGCTATCCAGTCGGTTGCGCTGTTCGGCTGAGGATTTCGCGGACCTGGAGACCTAGGCCAACGCCACATCCTCCGCCGTGGCCGCGGACATCAGTCGCGGCGCGAGGAGCAGCTTGAACGCGACGAACACCGCGCCCGACCCGGCGGCGAAGCTGGCGTGGAGCAGCCAGAAGTCGGTCACCGGCATCGTCTCGAACCATCCGCCGACCCAGCCGACCAGCGCGTTCGCCCCGCCTAGCGCGAGGTAGTACAACCCGATCACCGTCGCGTTGATCTGCTTGGGCGCGAGCCGGGCGAACAGCGCCAGGCCCACCGGAAGGATGTGCGCGAAGCCGATCGAGTTGAGCACATGGAACATCAGCGGCCAACCCAGCCCGATCGCGCCGCCCTCCGGCTTGCCGGCCGCTGCCATATAAAGTGCGAACATCCCGGCGAGCGAGAATGCCGAGCCGATGATCATCTTGGACAGCTCGTCGGGCTCACGCCAGCGCTTTCCGTACCAACGATAGAACAGCGCGGTGAGCACCAGAAAGCTGACCGAGCCGAGCGAATCCAGCGTCACCAGCCAGGTCGTCGGCAGCTTCGTACCGAACCAGACCAGGTCGAAATCGCGGTCGCCCCAGACCATGTAAGCGTTGAAGATCTGGTTGTTGGGCGCAATCGCCACCGCCATCACCGGGACCAGCAGCACCAGCGCCAGCGTCGCCAGCCATTCCTGGCGGGTCATCGGCGGGTGCGCCACTCTGACCCCGTGCTGGCGCGGCGGGTCGGGCGGGAGGTGCCTGGTGCCGGCCAGGAAAATCAGCACGCCGATCACCATGCCCACGCCGGCTGCGCCGAAGCCCCAGTGCCAGCCGGCTTTCTCCCCCAGCGAGCCGACGATCAGCGGCGAGGCGATAACGCCCGCGTTGATCGCGAGATAGAAGATCTGGAAGGCGTCGGCCCGCCGGGTATCGCCTTCGCGGTAGAGCGCGCCGACCTGGCTGGCGATGTTGCCCTTGAACATGCCCGAACCCAGGATCAGGCAGAGCAGCGCGATCAGGAACG
>JBDSOM010000081.1:0-14479 GCA_039914785.1 Novosphingobium sp. | reverse complement strand
CCCCGCATCACCGGCGCCGTACCGCGCAAAGCGTTTAGCTGAGCAACGTAATTCCGGTCGGTTTCGAGGCCCTTGTTCGCATCCTGCTTGGTCGTGTCGAACATTTCGGCATAGCGCTTGTCCTCGGCTGTCAGGCTGTCCGTCATCGCTGCACTCCCACAGGTTTTGTTCGCTTTTGCGAACAGTAATCTTCTTATTCGAATAGTTGCCAAATGGGTGCGAAGTCAAGATACTCGGACGAAACGAGAGGGATGCCATGCAGACGATAATCTTCGATCACGCCGGCGCAACGCTGCAGGGCCAACTAGCGGTGCCCGGCACCGCGGCCGGCCCGCTGCCGCTGGTGATGGTCTTCCCCTCTGCGCTTGGGCTCGGCAAGCATGCGCTCGACGCGGTGCAGCGGCTGGCGGGGGAGGGTTATCTGGGGCTCGGCATCGATATGTACGGCGGCGGGTTGTATGCCGGCTACGAAGGCGACGCGGGCGAAGCCGGCGTGCAGTTCGAGACGTTCCTGCGATCGCCACAGCTCCTGCGGGACCGCGCCATCGCCTGGTTCGAATACGCCCGCGCCATCCCCGGCGTCGATCCCGCGCGGATCGCGGCGATCGGCTACTGCTTCGGCGGGCACTGCGTGCTGGAACTCGCGCGCACCGGTGCCGCGCTGACGGCCGTGGTCAGCTTCCACGGGATTCTGACCACCCAGCTTCCCGCCGAGCCCGGGACGATCAAGGCCGAAGTCGTTGCTTACTGCGGCGACGAAGACCCGCACGCCCCGGCCCCGACGATCGACGGACTGCGCCGCGAACTCGAAGCAGCCGGCGTCCGCCACCAGGTGACCGTGTTCGGCGGGGTGGAGCACAGTTTTACCGATCCGGATGCAGGGCGGATGAACCGGCCGGGGATCTCCTACGACGCAATGGCCGACCGGGTCTCGTGGGCGGGAACCCTCGCCGCGCTTGAAACGGTGTTCGCCTGAGAGTTCAGGTCACGCCCAGCAGGGCGTGGCTGTCGTGCCGGGTCACCGCCATGCCGAGCCGGTTTACGAACAGCTCGATGATCGGCGGATCGACCCGACGGGTGATCGACCACAAGTAGAACCCATAGATCGCCGCCTCGCGGTATTGGCGCCAGGCCTCTTCCCGCTCGGGCAGGTCGCAGCCGAGCGCGCGCATCGTGCCCAGGTAATGGTCGAGCAGCGCCCGTTCCTCCCGCTCGGCCACCTCGACCGGCAGCACCGCGCAGATGTGGTAGGCGAGATCGAGTGCCCAGCCGCCGCGCTGGAGCAGTTGCCAGTCGATCAGACCGGTCCGCCCCTGCGCATCACGAAAGATGTTGCCGGCGTGCGCGTCGCCGTGAACGAGGAACTGCGGATGCGCGGCATCGCGCTCCGCCAGCGAGCGCATCGCGGCACCCAGTCGCGCAGCGTCCCGTACTGCGGGCGACAGCCCTTCCCCGCGCGGACCGTCGAGCATCCCCTGCAACGTCTCGGCGGAGATGTATTGCATCTTAGCGAGCTCGCCAACGCGGGGCGAGATCCACTCCATTTCATCCAGCATCCCCCGCCCGGCATGAAGCGCCGCAAGCTGGTCGAGGCTGGAGGCGGCCTCATCGGCGGTGAAGGGTTCGAGCGCCGAGCAGAACCGCGCGCCCGCGGCGATCAGGTCGCGCATCACCACGATGCCCTGCATCGCTGTCCGGTCGGTAATCGTCGCCACACAAATCGGCGTGAGAACCGCGACGCCAGGGCCGACGTTGGTATAGAAGTCAGCTTCGCGGACCATCGTCGGGCCACCGCGCGCGGTCATCTCGTCAACATCGAGCAGGCCCTTGATGCAAAACGCCTCGGGCTCCGCCGCGCCTGCGAACGTGACCGTAAAGCGCACCTTGGTGGCGACGGTACGCAGGACTTCGACGGTCTCGACCGCCGTGACCTGTCGCCCTGCCGAGACACTCGCCAGCGCCTGGGTCAGCCACGCAGGATCGAGCACAGCCTTTAGCGTCGTTGGAATCGCCAGGGATTCCAGGGTTGCGGCGCTGTCCACGCGATCTTCCTTTATTCACGATTTCGGTAGGTTTGTCGCAATATCGAATTTGTCGCTTGACGTCCAGCACCCCCCTCAGTCTATCGAAGGCGAGGATTTTACGCCATGATAGGCGCTGGTTGGGAGATCGCGATGACCAAGCCACTTGAAGGCATCAAAGTGGTGGAAGTCGCGATGTGGGCCTTCGTCCCCGTGGCCGGCGGGATCCTCTCCGACATGGGCGCGGACGTAATCAAGGTGGAGCCGCCGACCGGCGATCCGATCCGGGGCCTGAAGATCGGCGGGACCGAGGGTGGCAATCCGGGTCGCCAGATCGACTATTCATGGGAATCGTACAACCGCGGCAAGCGCTCGATCACGCTCGACCTCAAGCAGGACGCCGGCCGCGCCGTGCTGATGAAGCTGCTGGAAGACGCCGACGTCCTCCTGACCAACCTGCTGCCTCCGGCCAGGCGGGCGATGGGCATCGACGCCGAGACGATCCGCGCGCGGTTCCCCAACCTGATCTACGCGACGGGCAGCGCGGTCGGCCAGAACGGCCCCGAAAGCGACAAGGGCGGGTTCGATGCGATCACCTTCTGGGCGCGCGGTGGGGTGTCCTCGACGATGACCGATCCCGATGCGCTCCACCCGGTCGGGCCGCCCGGCCCCGCATTCGGGGATTCGCTGAGCGGCTCGATGCTCGCCGGCGGAGTTTGCGCTGCGGTCGCCAAGCGAGCACTTACCGGCGAGGCTTCGAGCGTCGATGTCTCGCTGCTCAGCGCGGCGATGTGGTCGATGCAGCGCTACACCGCCCAGGCAACGGACCTGGGCATCGAACGCTTCCCCCGCCCCGCGCTCGATCAACCCAACAACGTGCTGGTCAACACCTACCGCACCCAGGACGGCCGCTTCCTGTCGTTGTGCATGCTTCAGGCGGACAAGTACTGGGGCCGCTTGTGCGAAGTCGCCGGGCGGCCCGACCTGGCGAGCGACCCACGCTATGCCACCGCCCCGGCGCGGCGGGATAACCTGGCGGCCTGCCTGGCGGACCTCACGGCGATGTTCGGTTCCAAGACCCTTGCCGAATGGCGCGCAATCCTGGCCCGGCAGGACGGCCAGTGGGATGTCGTTCAGCACGTCGGCGAGATGAAGGACGATGTGCAAGTCCAGGCCAACGACTACATCCAGCGGGTCGACTACGGCGACGGCACGACGATCCCGCTGGTCAGCGTGCCGATGCAGTTCGATGGAGTCGCGCTCAGCGCGCGACGCTCGCCGGAACTCGGCGACAGCAGCGACGCGATCCTGGAACGGCTGGGCTACGACGAGAACGCGATCATCGATCTCAAAGTCCAGGGAGTAGTGTTTTGACCGCCAAGGAAGGCGTGGGGGGCAAGCTGCCCTTGCTGACCCCCGAAACCGCGTTCTTCTGGACGTCGGGCGCGGATGGCCGCTTGCGGATCCAGCGGTGCGGCGACTGCGGGCGGTGGCAGCACCCGCCCTTCCCGCGCTGCGTCAAATGCGGGAGCGAGGACATCGCGCCCACCGTCGTCTCGGGCCGGGGCCGCCTCGCCAGCTACACGATCAACTTCGAGCCGTGGTATCCCGGGCTCGTCGTGCCTTTCGTGTTCGCCGCTATCGAGCTCGAGGAACAGTCGCAGCTTTATGTCTTCTCGAATGTCGTAACGCCGATCGCCGAAGCGCGGATCGGTATGGCGGTCAGCGTGTTCTTCGAGCAGTCCGAAGACATCTGGCTCCCGCTGTTCCGCCCCGCCAGCGAAAGGGTAACCGCCAATGGCTGAGCTCCACGCCGAGAAATCAGTCTGCATTACCGGCGCGGCACAGTCCGAAGTCGGCCGCCCGTCCACCCGGTCGGCGCTCCAGCTGACGCTGGATGCGTGCCACGCCGCGGTGGCTCAAGCCGGGCTGACCATGGACCAGATCGACGGCATCGGAACGTACCTCGGCAAGATGCCGGGCGGCGGCGGGATCGGTCCGGTCGGCACGGCCGAGACGGCGTTCGCGCTGGGGATCAAGCCGCACTACGTGATAACGTCGGGTGATGGCCACTCGCACCTGGGGCCGGTCTTCGCCGCGATCATGGCGATCGCCAACGGCCTGGCCCGCCACGTGCTGATCTTCCGGACCGTGGCCCAGGCCAGCGCGCGCGCCGCCTCACGCCAATCGACGTTGCTGTCGGGCGGCCAGAATTCGCAAGGGGGCCGCGTCGAGGGCAACAACGCCTGGTCGGTGCCATTCGGGGCGGTCTCGCCGATCAACACCTTCGCGCTGTTTGCGCAGGCATACTTCGACAAGTACGGGGCGACCTCGGAGCAGCTCGGCTGGATCGCGGTCAATGGCCGGCGCCGGGCGATACAGAACCCCCAGGCGGTATTCCGCAAACCGCTGAGCCTCGACGACTATCTCGCCTCGCGGGTCATCTCCTCACCGCTACGGTTGTTCGACTGCGATTCCCACATCGACGGGGCGACTGCGATCCTGCTGTCGCACAAGGATGCGGCCAAGGACCTGAAGACCCTGCCGCTGCACATCGAATCGATCGGCATGTCGATGAGCGGGTTCGGCGCCGGGGTGTTCGCCAGGGACTCTGGGGACGATTTCACGGGCTGGGCCGCCGATCGCACCGGCGAAGTACTGTGGTCGCGCACGGACCTAGCCCAGCGTGATGTCGACTGCGCGCAGATCTACGACGGCTTCTCGATTCACACCTTGCTGTGGCTGGAATCGCTCGGCTTCGCGCCCAAGGGCGAAGCGGCGCGGTTCGTCGATGGCGGCACCCGGATCGATCTCGACGGCGAATTGCCGCTCAACACCGGGGGCGGCCAGCTCTCGGCCGGTCGGTTCCACGGCTATGGCCATATCCATGAGGCCTGCGTACAATTGTGGGGCCAAGGCGGGGAGCGCCAGGTCCGGAACGCCAAGACCTCGCTCGTCGCCTGCGGCGGTTATGGTTTCGGTGCGATGCTCTTGCGCCGCGACTGACGCCACCCGCCAGCTTGACTTGCACGTTCATAACTGCGATCTACTGTTCCATATTGCGAACAACGATTTGCATCAAGGAGACTGGGAGATGAGCGAAGCCGATCCGGTTTTTGGCAGCGCCACCAAGGCCGACTGGACTCTTGGGCCGATTTTCGACGCTGACGCGCATATCGATCCGCCCCACGACATGTGGAAGGAATACCTGCCCGCGTCACAACGCGGCAAGGCGCCCGTGATCGAACACGCCGACGACTGCGACTACATCTGCTTCGAGGGCAATCGCCGCCCAGTCACGATGATCAACAACCAGGCCGGCCGTGACGGCAAGAACTTCAAGATGAAGGGCCGCCTGGCCGAGCAGCGCAACACTTACGATCCAGCCAAGCGCCTGGCCGACATGGACCTCGACGGGATCGACCAGGCTATCCTGTTCGGCGGTGGCCCGCTCGGCAGCTTCGACAATGACCTCTACCTCGCGAGCTTCGAGGCGTTCAGCACCTGGGTGATGGATTGGGCGGCGAATGCCCCCCACCGTCTGTTCCCGGTAGGCCACGCCCCGATGCGCGACATCGACGAGACGATTGCCCACGTGAAGCGCCTCGCCAAGATGGGCTTCAAGATGGTCCAGCTACCGGCGTTCCCGCAGAACGCGGAGGCCTGGAAGACCTCGTCTGAGATCAAGAACCTCAAGTCGGGGGCGGTCTCGGCGCAGACGGGCGATCCGAAGGGCGCGCTGCAGTACTATCAGCCCGAATTCGACCGCCTGTGGCAGGTGCTGAGCGACGAGGGGATGGTCGTGACCTTCCACCTCGGCGGCCGGGTGCCGCGGTTCGGCGAGAAGCAGCATTTCCTGCCCGACATGCCGATGTCGAAGCTCGCGATGGCCGAGCCGATCGGCATCTTCATCTTCAATGGCATCTTCGACCGCTTCCCCGACTTGCGCATCGGCACGATGGAATCGGGCGTCGGCTGGTTCGCGTGGTATGCCGAATACGCTGATCGCACCTGGGAAAAGCAGCGCTTCTGGACCGAAAGCGTGATCGACAAGCCGCCCAGCCACTACATGGACACCAACGTCTGGGGCTCGTTCATCCAGGACCGGGCGGGCATTCTCATGCGCGACCTGCCGGGCGGCAAGAACATCATGTGGTCGTCGGACTATCCCCATTCGGAGACGACGTTCCCCAACAGCCACGCCATCATCCGGCGCGACTTCGCCGGGGTGCCGGAAGCAGACGTGCGCGACATCATCCACAACAATGCAAAGAGTTTCCTGCGGCTCTCCTGATGGCGCCAGCGCTCGACCCGCCCCGGGATGAGCGCTACGCTGCACGACAAAGGCAATAGCCTGAGCATGGAAAACGGGAGATCGGCGTGACATCAACGAGCTTTGGCATC
Source organism: Novosphingobium sp. (assembly GCA_039914785.1). Taxonomy (GTDB): domain Bacteria; phylum Pseudomonadota; class Alphaproteobacteria; order Sphingomonadales; family Sphingomonadaceae; genus Novosphingobium. The sequence goes on along the minus strand of JBDSOM010000081.1, from coordinate 8,054 downwards.
GGCTGGCGGCAGGTCGCCAGCGGCTTCGTGCTGTTGGCGTGCGTCGCAACGATCACCTCGTCATACAGCGTAATCGCGGTGCCGCTCGCTGCCGAGTTCAAGCCCAGCCGCGCGGTGCTCATGCTGGCGATGACCGTGCTCTCCGGCACGTCCGCGATCCTTTCCCCACTGCTCGGCGGAATGATGGACAAGGCCCCGCTCCGGCGAATGATGCTGGCGGGCGCGGTACTGCTCAGCGCCGGCTATGCCGCCATCACCTTCGCGCATTCCTTCACGCAAATCCTGCTCGTCTACGGGTTGCTCATTGCGCCTGCGAATATCCTGCTTGGGCCCGTCGCGGTCACGGTGCTGCTGTCGCGCTGGTTCGTAAAGCGGCGCGGAACGGCGCTCGGCATCGCGATCGCCGGCATTTCGATGGGCGGGATCCTGTTCCCGCCGATCATCCAGGGCTTCCTCAACGCTTTCCCATGGCGTGAGGGGGTGCGCATGTTCGCCCTGGTGATTCTGGTCCTGACCGTGGCGGCTGCCGCGATCGTCGTCGACAATCCGGCCAAGCGAGGACTTCAGCCCGACGGTTCCGCCAGCCTGCCCGAGGCAACTCCCGTCAAAACGTCGCCGCTATCGACCCGTGCGATCATGACCGACCCCGCGTTCTGGCTGATCTTCGTGATGGTCGCGGTCGTAACGTCGGGGATGAAGGGCATGGTCACGAACCTGGCGCCCCTCGCCGTCGACCAAGGCATCACGCCCACCGCGGCGGCGTTCCTGGTGTCGATCTTCGCGAGCTGCAGCCTTGTGGCCAAGCTCGTGTTCGCCACGGTGTCCGACCGGATAAACCTGCGCTATCTGGCGATCGGCAGCTTGCTCGGGTTCGCATCCGGCATGCTCGTCCTGACCCAGGCTCAGCTCGGCTACTTGCTGATCGCCGGCGGCGTCGGCGTGGTCGGGCTGTTCGGCGGACTGATGGTCCCCCTCGAAAGCCTGCTCGGCGCGAGCGTGTTCGGCCGCGAGGCGATCGGCAAGGCGATCGGTCTGCTCAACATGATCATGCTCGTCGCGCTGCTGGCGACCCCGCCACTGTTCGGGCTGATCTTCGACCTGACCGGCAGCTACAGCGGGATCTTCTACACTTTCGGCGGCTTGGCGGTGCTGGCGACGCTGGTCGTCCCATACGTCCGCTTCCATGCCAGAGACGCCGCCGCGCCGGACGAGGTCGCCATCCCCGCCGAGGGGGCGGCGACCACCGCCTGAAAGCTCAGTCCAGCTGGAGCCGTTTGGCGAGCCCCGCTTCGTCGATCATGTAGCTGCCGCGCAGCTGGCCGAGACGCACCGCGGTGCAGCTCATCTTGAGATGGGTGAACGTCTCGTACCATTCGAGGTCGGCGACGGACTTACCGCAGATCTCCTGCCACAGCGCGATCGTCTCCTCGCGCGTGCCCATCCCCTCCAGGTGCTGGCCGATCTGCGAACTGTGGCCGTGCATCGTCTCGGACACCACGGTGAACCACGCAAGATCGTGCAGCGCCCCGCCGAGCGAAGGCTGTTCCCAGTCCATCACCGCGACGACGTCGAAGTCGTCGTCGAACATGATGTTGCCGATCCGTGCGTCGCCCCACACCAGGCCCTCGGGCTGGTTCTCCGGCCATAACGACTTGAGCCGCGCCAGCCCGGCCTCCAGCAACGGGCAGAAGCGCCGGCCGGACTCGGCGTCCTCGGCGCGCAGCCAGGCAACGAAGCGTTCGTATTTGTCCCACTCCTGCGCCAGCCCTCGCGGCGCGTGAGCCGGTCCGCCGAGAAACTCGAGGCCGTCCAGTGGGACCAGCTGGATCGCCGCGAGTTGCCGCACCGCCCCATCCCACAGTCGCCGCCGCTGCGCGGGCGTCGCTTCGTTGACGAAACCCACCCGCGAATAGTGCGGGATCGTCACCGGCACCCGCCCGGACTTCTTTTCCATCACGAAGAATGGCTGGCCGAGCAGCGCCGGGTCTGCCTCGAACCACAGCGGCCGGGCGACGCGGACCAGCCCACCTTCGCTCAGCGCCTTCATCACCCCGTACTGTTCATCGAACAGGTTGTCGGGGAACACCGTGAACTTGGCCGGCTTAATCCGCACGACGCAGCCCTGGCTACGCGGCGCGCCGCCTTCGGTCCATTCGATATCGAACAGCACGGTTTCGTGTGATTGGCCGGCGCCGCGCGGATACGCGAGGTTGATGATGCGCAAATCCCGCGCCGCGGGCATGCGGGCCCCGACCCAGCCGCGGAGGCTCTCGGCGAGTACCACCAGGTCGCGCGTCTCGGGGGCCACGATCACGTCGGACACGTCTTCTCTCCCAACCGTTACACGATCAATTGTTCGCGATCGTGAATTAATGTTCAGTATTGAACATATGGCACAGTCGGACCCGCGGTCAAGCAGTGGAAGCATTGGCGGGAGGTAGCTAAGCCGCGTCAGGCGGCGTGCGGCGTCACCAGCGGCTCGGAAAATTGCGCGATCCTTGCGCAGGCGGCGCGAAGCCGCTGCGAGGCGTCAAGCAGCTGGGCGCCGGACAACGGAGAACCGAACCCAGCCATGAGCAGGCAGAAACTGGTGTGCCCCGATGCATCGAGCACGGGCGACATGATCCCTGCGACGCCGTAGCTCTGCTCGGGCTCCACGTGGACGACCGGCACTACCAGGTCGTTCGAGTTGGGCCTCAGCCCTTCTGGAGAAAGCGCCCCGGCCATATCGGCGCCAGGCTTGCGGGCGAGGATGTGAAATCCATTCTCGCGCACGAACGCCATCGCCTCGAGCATCATCGCGCGCTGCTCTGCCGACGGCACCACATCGGTGCGCTTGAGCCACGCTTCCGCTTCTTCGGGCACGTTGGCGAAAAACGCCGGCACTTGGGCGGAGCGCAACGGCCGGCGATTGCCCAGGGGCACCGGATAGCCGACATGGCTGAGTGAGGCCGCGCGGTCACGCAAGTGCAGGATATCGCCTTCGAGGAAGTAGGCGCCGCACACGACGTCGAACGCGTCGGCGAGCTGCCGCATCTCCGGCTGCGCGATCTGCAGCGGCGACGAATGTTCAGCGGCGGCCCGGCCGATCGCGGCGAGGCCCGGACCCAGCACGTAAGTCTTGTCGGTCGCGCGGTAGAGATAGCCGACTTCGACGAGGCCAGTCAGCAACGCGTGACAGGTGGCGCGGCTTAATTTCAGCGCACGGACGATGTCGCTCAAAGCAAAAGCCTGGCCCGGATGGCTGGCCATGAAATTGAGGATCGCCGCGACGCGCCGGACTCCGGGAGAGGAACGGGTCATGGGGTCTTTTCACTATTGCGAATACTCTGGCGTAAAAGCTGCCCGTCCGTTCGTCAATAGAGGCGACCTGCGGCCAAGGGCCGATCGCCCATAGCATCATGACCGCAATGCCCTCGGGCATTGACGAGCCGGAGAGCGGCCGGTACTATTTGGAACATAAGTTCTAAACTGCGAACGATTTTGGGAGAGCGGACGTGCCGCAAGCAGGTTTCATCGACGGCGCATTCGTAACTGGCGAGGGCGCCGCGCTTGAGGTGCAGGATCCCTCGACGGAGGAAGTGTTCGCGCAGCTTCCAGGTATGTCGGCTGGCCAAACCGAGCAGGCGATCCTCTCGGCCCGCCACGCTTTCGACAGCGGCGTCTGGTCGGATCTCACTCCGCAAGAACGGGCCGCAGCATTGAGCCGGTTCCTCGAAGCCCTGGGCAAGCGCGTGCCGCAACTTACCGACATCATCATGCGCGAGGCGGGGTGCCCGAAGCATAGCTCATCGATGATGTCCCAGATCCAGGGTCCGCTGAAAATCTCCGCCGACCTGCTCAAGCTATACCTGACGCTGCCCGAGACCGAAGAAAACCCGATCCCCCTCGCCGATCGCGTGACGCCTTACGGCATCATCCTGCAAAGCCACCGCCGCTTCACCCCGTTGGGCGTCGTCTCGGGCATATCGGCCTATAACTTTCCCATCATGACCGCGCTGATGAAAGTCATTCCTGCGCTCGTGACGGGCAACACCGTCGTCATGCGCCCGAGCCCGCTGACCCCGCTGTCGCACCTGGCGTTAGGGGAAGCGGCGCAGGAGGCGGGGCTCCCGCCCGGCGTGCTCAACGTAGTGCTCGAGAGCGGGCTCGAAGGCGGCCAGTTGCTGAGCACGCACCCGGCGGTCGACCTCGTCTCGTTCACCGGATCGACCGGGGTCGGCTCACTGATCATGGCGCAGGCGGCGCCCACGATGAAGCGCTTGCAACTCGAACTTGGTGGCAAGTCGGCACAAGTGTTTCTGCCCGACAGCGTCGCCGGGGCCGCCAACGCGGCGCTCCAGGTCTGCACCGCGCACGCCGGCCAGGGCTGTGCGCTGGGCACCCGGATCTTCGTGCCGGCCGACAGCAAGGCCGAAGTCATCGCCCAGACCAAGGCGCTGCTCGACGGCGTCAAAGTGGGCCGCGCCGACGATCCCGAAACCAAGCTCGGCCCAGTCATCAGCGCGAGCCAGCGCGACCGCTGCCAGCACTTCACCGATGCGGCCGTCGCCGCCGGGGGCAACGTGATCGCCGGCGGGAAGCGCCCGGCGCATCTGGACAAAGGCTTTTTCTTCGAGGCGACCGCGCTGGACCTGCCCGACAACGCCAATCCCGCCGCGCAAGAAGAGATCTTCGGGCCGGTCGTCGGGATCATCGGCTACCGCGACCTGGATCATGCGATCGAAATGGCCAACGATTCCCGCTTCGGCCTGTCTGGCTACGTACACGGCAAGGACAAGCAGGCCGCTTTCAAGGTGGCGCTGGGGATCAAGAGCGGCACGGTCAACGTCAACGCCGGCATGGCCAGCGCCTACATCTCGTCGGGCGGCCAGCGGATGAGCGGGATCGGGCGGGAACGTGGAGTCGAGGGCTTGCGCACGTTCCAGGCGCAGACCAACATCAATCTGGGAGCTTGAAAGCGATGCAAGGACTGCTTGAAGGCCCAAGGCTGCTCGAGGGTAAAGTCGCCGTCATCACCGGCGCGGGTTCGGGCGTGGGCCGCGCGGCCAGCCTGATCTTCGCGCGCCACGGCGCGAAAGTCGTCGCCGCCGACGTCAACGTCGCCGCGGTCGAGGAGACCGTGGCGCAAGTGATCGCTCAAGGCGGCGAAGCGATCGCGCGGACGTGCGATGTCTCCAGGGCCGAGCAAGTCACCGCACTGGTAGCTGCGGCGGCGGAGCACTTTGGCCGGCTCGACATCATGTACAACAATGCCGGGATCACCAATCCGCCCAAACCCGGCGGCACTCCCGGCCTGCGCACCCTGACGATGGTAGAGCAGGACGAGATCGACCTGCTCTACCGCGTCAACGTGAACGGGGTGATCTTCGGCTGCCAGGCCGCAACGCGGCAGTTCCAGGCCCAGCACGAGGCTGGCCAGGGCAGCGGCGGGGTGATCGTCAACACCGCCTCCGTCGTCGGGCTCGTGGGCTATGGTAGCGTGCTCTACAGCTCGACCAAGGGTGCGATCACGACGCTGACCCGCTCGCTGGCGATGGAACTCGCGGGTGAAGGCATCCGGGTCAACTCGGTCTGCCCTTCCGGCATGCCGACCAACTTCATGCCCGGCGTCGCGCAGTCCGAAGCCGCGCTCGCCAGCATGGGCTCGATCCATCCGCTCGGCCGGCACATCACTGCGGAAGACTGCGCCAATGGCGCGCTGTTCCTGGCCTCCGACTTGTCCGCCAACATCACCGGCCACAACCTTCCGGTCGATGGCGGATTCGCCGCAGGCCAGACGATGAAGCGGCGGTGAGCGAGATCCCCGCCCCGGTTCTACTGATCGCGGGTGGCAGTGGCTCGATCGGTGCGGAGATCGCAGCGCAGGCGGCCGAGGCCGGATGGGCGGTCGCGCTTCACGGGCGGCGGCGCGAAACGATCGAGGCCGCGCTTGCCCGGGTTGATGGCGCCGGGATCAGCGGCGTCCACACCGGCCATCGCTTCGACTTCGCGCAACCGGGCGCGATCGCGGCGCTGGTCACCGAAGTCGCCGCGCATCACGGCCGCATCGACGCCGTGATCGATTGCACCACGGGCGGTCCCGCGGGGGTCACGGGGCCTTTTCGCGACACCGATCCTTCCGCTTACGCCGCCCTTGCCGCCGGCTCGGCCGTCGTGTTCCAGCGCCTGGCCCACGCCGCCCTGCCCTGGCTCAGCGCACAAGGCGGCACGTTGATTGCCATGGTCTCGGATGCCGGGGTTTACGCTGCACCGCGCCAGGCCATGATCGGCGCGATGCGCGCCGCGACGATTGGCTTCGTCCGCAACCTGGCCGTCGAGGTCGCCCGCGATCGCGTGCGGGTCAACGCGATCTCGCCCGGGTTCGTCGACCAGACCACGATCTCCCGCCGCCTGGAAGCCGCCGGTTCGGAGCGCATGGCCGCAGCGCGCGACCGCGCGGGGCTGGGCTTGCCGACGCCCGCCGACATCGCTCCGATCGCGCTGTTTCTGTGCGGCCCGGGCGCGACGAAAATCACCGGGCAGGTCGTCAGCGTCAACGGCGGGATCAACGCCTAGCGATAGCGCTGGACCCAACGCCACAGCGATAGCGGCGGGCCCGGCTTGACCGTCTCGTCCGGTCGTGGACAGTTCGCGGCCGAAGGGAAGACGCCATGAAGATCAACTGCCCCCTGCCGTTCGACCATCTCGATCCGCCTGGCGAGTTCACGACGCTGGACGCGGTCCGCGAGGTCGGCGCGGTGCTGGAGCGGGCAGGCTTCAACGCTGGCCTCGTCACCGACCATCCGGCCCCGACCGGGCGCTGGCTCGATTCCGGCGGCCACTATGCGCAAGGGCCGTTCGTCATGCTCGCGCTGTTGGCGGCCAGCACGACTACGCTGCGGCTGCAGACCGGGATCCTGGTGCTGCCCTATCGCAACCCGTTCAGCGTGGCGCGCGATGTCGCGACGCTCGATCACTTCTCGGGCGGGCGGGTCACGCTCAGCGTCGGGGCCGGCTACCTGAAGGGCGAATACCGCGCGATGGGCGTGGACTTCGATGCCCGCAACGAGCTGATGGACGAATACATCCGTGCGCTGCGCGTCTCGCTGACGGGTGAAGAATTCAGCTTCGAAGGCACCGGCTACGTCGCTTACGGCAACCGCATTATCCCCGGTCCGGTCCAGCCGCGCCTGCCGATCTATGGCGGCGGCAACGCCAAGCGCGCGATCCGCCGCGTCGTCGACTTGTGCGACGGCTGGAACCCGTTCTTCACCGGGGTCAGCGGGGTCAACACCGCGACCACCCGCACCGTGGCGATGAGCGACGAGGAGGACCTCGCCGTCGGCCTGGCCTATATGCGCGAATATAGCGACCAGGTCGGACGCGCGGACTTGCCCGAGATCGTGCTCGGCGGGCTCACCCCGCCGGGCGTCAAGGTTTCGAGCCAGGAAATGCTCGACCTCGCCGCGCGCTACGGCGAGATGGGCGTCTCGACCGCCGCGATCAGCCCGGCCGGCCGGAGCCGCGCCGAATGGTGCGACGACGCCGAGCGGATCGGCGCCGAAGTGATCGCCAAGCTTTAGTTCACGACCCCAGGCCTTAATTCTCGCGAACAAGGAAACACCATGACCATCCTGTCCTTCCGCTTCGGCACCAACGACCTCGCCAAGGCGCGCACATTCTACGACGCGACGTTCGCCGCGCTCGGTATCGACAAGTCCAACGTGCCCGCCGAGTACCCGATCATCCTGTACCCGCTGCCCGGCGGCCCCCGCTTCATGGTCGGCGCCGCCCGCGACGGCCAACCCGCGACCCACGCCAATGGCGGCACGGTGATCTTCGCCGCCGACAGCGAAGACGCGGTCACGGCCTGGCACGCCGCCGGCCTTGCCAACGGCGGCACCTGCGAAGGTCTGCCCGAGATCAAGCCCCAAGCGCGCGGCGCGTTCGGCGCCTATTTGCGCGATCCGGACGGCAACAAGATCGGCGCGTATCACGGGCTGGCGATGGGTTGAGCCCCAGCTGACCGCAGAGTTATCCACCCGAATTCGCCGACATGCGCGGCAACTTCG
>JBDSOM010000015.1:0-2571 GCA_039914785.1 Novosphingobium sp. | reverse complement strand
GAGGGGCCACGGCGTGATACTGAAATACTACAAGGGGTCGATCCTCTTCACCCTCGCCTGCCTCGCGGCCGCGGTATGGTACGGTTGGGCTCAGACCGGCACCGTGGCGGGCACGCTCTCGCTGTTGTGGATCGTCGTCGTTCTCTCGATCCTCGAAGTCTCGCTCTCGTTCGACAACGCCGTGGTCAACGCCAAAGTGCTGACCGAGATGGACGAAGTGTGGCAGCGCCGATTCCTGACCTGGGGCATGGTCATCGCCGTTTTCGGAATGCGCATCATCTTTCCCCTGGCTATCGTCGCGATCGCCGCCGGGCTCGGCCCACTGGACGCTATCAAGCTCTCGCTCAACGATCCGGTCCGCTACGAACAGATCGTCAGTAGCGCGCATATCGGGATCGCGGGCTTCGGCGGGGCATTCCTGGCAATGGTCGGGCTAAAATACTTCTTCGACGCCGACAAGAACGTCCACTGGATCCACGCGATCGAGGAGCGCTTGACCAGTTTCGCCCGGATCGAGGCGCTGGAAATCGCGCTCTTGCTGGTCGTTCTTTACCTGATCTCGCTGACGTTGCCCGATGCGGATGCGCTGACTTTCATTGTCGCCGGCACCCTCGGCCTGGTCACCTTCATCGCGGTCGAGGCGATCAGCACGATCCTGGAGATGCAGGAAGAAGCCCGCGCCGCGACCGGCGTCGTGGTCCGCTCGGGCCTGGGCGGCTTCCTCTACCTCAATGTCCTCGACGCCTCGTTCAGCTTCGACGGCGTGATCGGAGCCTTCGCGCTCTCCAACAACATGGTGGTGATCGCGCTCGGCCTCAGCATCGGGGCGATGTTCGTGCGCTCGATGACGATCATGCTCGTGCAAAAGGGTACGCTGGCGCAGTATCGCTATCTTGAGAACGGCGCGTTCTGGGCGATCGTCGCGCTCGGCGGGATCATGCTGCTCTCGGCCAAGTTCCACATCCCCGAGGCGGTTACCGGCCTGATCGGCGCGATCCTGATCGGGCTCTCGCTGTGGTGGTCGATCCGTTACCAGAAACGTCACCCTGCCGCAGACTGACCTTTGGCGAGCCGCGTAGCGATCGGCGCCGCGACGATCATCTGGACGAGGTGGTAGACCACCAGCGGCAAGATGATCATGCCGGCGGTGGCTGCGGGGAACAGCACCGTGGCGAGCGGTGCGCCCATCGCCACGCTTTTCTGACCGCCGGCGAACAGCATTGCGATCCGGTCGCCCCGCGTCTGGCGCATGAGGCCGCCCACCAGCCAGGCACCGCCATAACCGGCGACCATCGCGAGCCCGCAGCCCGCGAGCACTGCCAGCCAGCCAAGCCCGTCCACCTTGGTCCAGATCCCCTGCTCGACGGCGGTCGAAAAAGCGACGTAGACCGCGATGCCGATCGAACCGCGGTCCATCAGCGTGAGGAGGCCCTTGTGGCCCGTCACCCATTTGCGGGTGAAACTTTGCGATACCTGCCCCAGGACGAACGGCAGCAGAAGGATCAACATCACTTTGATCAGCTGATCCCCATGGAACGCAGCACTGTGGCCACCGGCCAGGAGCGAAAAGAGCGGCGCGCTGATGAAGACCCCGAGAATGTTGATCAGCGCGGCGGCGATCACCGAGCTAGCCACGTTGCCGCCGGCCAGTGAACTGTATGCGGTTGCCGACTGCACGGTCGACGGCAGCACTCCCAGGTACAGAAAACCGAGCGCCAGGGTCGGGGGGAGGAAGGCCCCCGTCACTTGCCACAGCCCCGCGCCAACCAGCGTCATCGCCCCGAAAACCCAGAGCACCAGCGGAATCAGCAGGCGGTGGTTGCCCAGCCCGGCGAAGACTTCCGCCCGGGACAGGCGCAGGCCGTAAAGCAGGAACAGCAGGAACACCGCGCCGTTCGCGACCACTTGCGCAATCGCCCGCGCCTCGCCTTCGACAGGAAACAACGTGGCCAGCAGGACTGCGGACAGAACCAGCCGCACCATCGGATCGATAAATCGCATGGCGCGGCAGTGGCGAATTGACGGCGGGATGTCGAGCGCGTGCCTGACCGAAGAGGACGCAGGTGGGCTTATCGCAGACCCGCACGCGTCTCGAACGACGCACACCTTGCCATGAACTACGGGCTGAAACGCTCCGCCTTCGCCCGCAAGGCCGCAGCCACGGCCGGCGAGCGCGCGACGTCGGCATACCCGAGCGTCGCGGCAATGCTGCCCCGGCGCAAGGCATAAGCGGAGGCGGCAACCTGTTCCGCGCCCTCCTTGTCACCAGTCCGCAGCCGAGCCTGGGCAAGCTCACCCAGCAAAGCCGGATCGCGCGGCATTGCGGGCGTCAGGTATTCGAGCAAGGCGCGGGCGCGCAGCCAATCGCCGCGCCGGGCCGCGCGCGCGGCAGCGAGGCGGCCGAGGTGGCGGTCGGCGGGACTGGCCGCAAGGCGGGCTTCCACGAGCGCGTCCGCGGCGCCCGACTGTCCAGCGCGGTCAAGCGCTAGCGCCATGCGCGCCACCAGGTCCGCTGTGACGCGGACTTGCGCCGCGATCCGGTAGCGTTCGATGGCGCCGTCAGGGTTGTTC
>JBDSOM010000093.1:0-15775 GCA_039914785.1 Novosphingobium sp. | reverse complement strand
CACGCAGTTGTACCAGACGCTCGAATCGGGGCCGATCTCGACATCGCCGATGATCCGGCACCCCGGGGCGATAAAGGCGCTATCGTGGATGCGCGGGGTCTTGCCATTGAAGGCGGCGATCGTGGTGTCGGGGCGCGGGGCGGTCATCGGCTGGCTCGTCAATGCGTGAGAAGAAGATGGTCCCACCGCAGATGGGGCAGGATCGAGGCGTGATCGTCGGTCCAGGCGCGCGGCGCAGGCGGCTTGAGCGGGGTCAGGAGCATCGCCGGCGCCAGTTCCGCCAGCCGCTTGAGCTGCGCTGGATCGCGCGACATCAGCACCCAGGACGATGCGGTCAGCCCACCATTGGCAGGCGGGACGTCGTCGCGGACCACCGCCGCCAGCCCGCGCTGGCGCGCCTGCGCGGCGAGCACCGGCTCAAGCTCGATGAACCGGTTGGAGATGTGGACCAACACAACCCCGCGCGGCGACAGCGCATCGAGATAGACGCCGAACGCTTGGTCGGTGAGCAGATGCAAGGGGATCGCGTCCGACGAGAATGCGTCGACCGCGAGGATGTCGAGGCTCCCGCGCGCCATCCGCGACAGTCCCAGTCGCGCGTCGCCCAGGACGACTTTCGCATCGGGCGCGCAATCGGCCAGGTAGGTAAACGTGCGATTGCGCGAGTATTCGAGCACCAGCGGGTCGATCTCGAAGAACAGCCACGCTTGGCCGGCCTGACGATAGCAGGCCAGCGATCCGGTGCCGAGCCCGACGACGCCCACCCTCGCGTGCGGGCCGAACAAGGCCGCGCTGTTGGCCAGCGCGATCCCCGCGCCCGAACCGGGGCCATAGTACGTCAGCGGCAGGCGGCGCAGCGTCGGATCGGTCGATTGCTGGCCGTGCAGCGTGGTGCCGTGGGTGAGCAGCCGCATCTGGTTGTAGGGGTCGTCGCGAACCGTATAGATCCCGAAGTAACTGCGCTTGCGCAGGCCCTCGCGAGAGGTTTCGATGGTGGTCAGCCCGCCCTGGGCGAGGAGCAGCATCACCAGCACGGCCATGTACAGCCAGCGCCACGGCATCAGCAGCAAGCCGCAGATCGTCATCCCCAGGGTGAACAGCAACTTCGCTCCGCCGGGATCGGGCAGCAGCGCCACGTCGCTCAGGAACCAGCCGAGCAGCGCCGCGACCGCGACGATCACGCCGGCGGCGAACCGGGCCATCTCCGGCGTGAGCCCGGGCAGGCGTCGCCAGTCGAACAGCGCGACTTGCGGCAGCAGCGCGGCAGCAGCGACGATCAGCAGCGGATGCTCCCACGCCCAGTCGAACACCAGCGGAGCGAGCAGCGCGGTGAACGCTCCGCCCAGCGCGCCGCCGACCGACATGACGAAGTAGAATAGCGTCAGCTGCGCCGTCGGTGGCCGGGAATCGTACAGCCGGCCGTGCAGCGCCACGGCGATGACGAACAGCAAGACCATGCTCGATGCGGCGAGCGACATCGTCCCGGTGCTCGTCGACACCATGGCCAACCCGCCCGCCAGCAGCATGATCCCCGGCGCGGCGCTGGTGATTGCGCGGGCCAGGGCCCGGCGATCGGCGAACGCGACGACGAAGCTGAGCAGATACAGGCCGAGCGGAATCACCCACAGCAACGGCATCGCGAAGATATCGGTCGTAAGGTGCGTCGTGGTCGATAGCAGCAGGCCGGACGGGACGGCGGACAACGCCAGCCACAGCGCGATCCGGCGCTTGGCGATGGGCGACGGCGCAGCGACGAGCTCGGCGGGTGCGTCAACAAGGCCGGGGGCGGTCGCCGCAGCGTGCCAACGCGCCCGCGCGGCCAGCAGCACGAGCACCACCAGCGCGGCATAGCCCGCGCTCCACGCCCAGCCCTGTTGGCGCAGGCCGAACAACGGCTCGGCCACCAGCGGATAAGCGATCAGCCCGGCGAAGCTGCCGAGGTTGGAGGCCGCATAAAGCGCCCACGGCTCGCCAGCGCCGGGATCGCTCGCATACCAGCGCTGCATGAGCGGGGCTTGGGCCGAAACGAGCAGGAAGATCGGTCCGATCGATATCGCCAGTAGCAGCGGCACCCACACCGCCTCCCAGCCCGGCGCGGCCGGCGGCAATTGCACCAGCGCGATCGGCAAGGTCAGCGCGGCCACGAGCAGCAACGCGAGATGGAGCTTGGCCGCGCGGCGCAGCGGCATGCGGCCGAGCAGATGCGCGTAACCGTACCCGGCCAGCAGCAGCGCCTGGTACACCAGCATCGCGCTGTTCCACACGTTCGGCGCGCCGCCCAGCAACGGCAGCGCCATCCGCGCGACCATGGGCTGAACCAGGAACAGCAGGAAGCTGCCCGTCAGGATCGTGACGACAAACAGCGTGCGGCGGTCGCTCCGCCCCCCGATCATCATGCGCCGAGCAGCCTTGCCGCGTCAGCCGCATGATAGGTGAGCACCCCGGAGCAGCCCGCGCGCTTGAACGATGTCAGGGTTTCCAGGATCATGGCGTTACGATCCGCGACGCCGGCGGCCACCGCCGCCTCGATCATCGCGTACTCGCCACTCACCTGGTACGCGAACACCGGCACCTCGAAGCGCTGCTTCACCCTGACGACGATGTCGAGGTACGGCAGCCCCGGCTTGACCATCACGCTATCCGCGCCCTCGGCCAAATCCATCGCGACCTCGCGCAAGGCCTCTTCGCCGTTGGCCGGATCCATCTGATACGTCTTCTTGTCGCCTTTGAGGATGCCGCTTGAGCCGACCGCATCGCGGAACGGGCCGTAGAACGCCGAAGCGTACTTCGCCGCGTAGCTCATGATCTGGACGTTGGCATGGCCCGCGCCTTCGAGCGCCGCGCGGATCGCGGCGATGCGGCCGTCCATCATGTCCGACGGCGCGATCACGTCGGCCCCGGCGGCGGCCTGGTTGAGCGCCTGGGCGACGAGCGCCGCGACCGTAGCATCGTTGAGCACATAGCCGGCATCGTCGATCAAGCCGTCCTGGCCGTGGCTGGTGTACGGATCGAGCGCCACATCGGTCAGCACGCCGATGCTGTCGCCGCAGGCATCCTTGATCGCCCGGATGGCGCGGCACATCAGGTTATCGGGATTCAGCGCCTCGCGGCCGTCTTCGCTGCGGCGGTCGGACTGCGTGTGGGGAAACAGCGCCAGGCAAGGAATGCCGAGCGAAACGGCTTCGCGCGCACGCGCCGCGATATGCTCGACCGACCAGCGCGAAACGCCGGGCAGCGTGGCAATCGGCTCGGCTACGTCGCTGCCGTCGGTGACGAACAATGGCCAGATCAGGTCCGCCGGGGTGATCAGGGCTTCACGGTGGAGCGCACGACTCCACGCCGTGGCGCGGGTCCGGCGGAGACGGAGAGCTGGAAAGGCGGTCATGCCCGGACTTCTGGCGCAAACCGGGCCGCGCATCAATGCTTCACCCCCCATGCTTCACGCCCGTACAAAGAGGCGCTCGCCCGCATGGGAGGTGCTGGTCGGATCAGTCAGCCGCTTTCGGATTGAACTTACCGAGCGCGGCACCGGGTTTGACGCCTTTGAACTTGGCGAGCAGGCTCTTGAGCGTCGTCAGCTGCTTGGTGTCTACCACCTTGGCCACCATCTGCGGAGCGGCGGCAAGTCCGCCCATCGGGCGAAACCCGAGCGGATTGACGGTCCGGCCGCCGACGTAGACTTCGTAATGGAGATGCGGGCCAGTCGAAAGACCGGTCGAGCCGACGTAGCCGATCACTTGCCCTGCCTGGACCTTGCTGCCGTACGCAACGGCGATGCGGCTCATGTGCCCATAACCCGTCCCAAACCCCGCGTTTTCAAGCCGGACGTAGTTGCCGTGGCCGCCGTGCCGTCCGGCAAAGGACACCACCCCGCTGGCGACGGCGAAAATCGGCGAGCCCCACGCCGCGCCGAAATCGACGCCCGCATGCAGCCGAGAGTATCCGAGGATCGGGTGACGGCGCATGCCGTAGCCCGACGTGATGCGGCCGTTGACGGGGGCCAGAAGGCCGCCGCCACCGATTGGTGCGCTCGCGACCCAATCGACCCGGGCGCTCCCGCCGAGCGGATCCTGCAGCTGACCATCGGCACCGCGCACAAGCTGGATGCGCGGCTTGCCGCTTTGCTCGAGCCCGGCAAACAACAACTTGCCTGCCTCGCTGCCCCCGCCCGCGGAGCGCTTGTAGGCGATCACGATATCGAACTGATCGTTCGGGGAAATTTCTTCGACGCTGAGGTGCTGGTCGATCGCCTGGAGATACTGCTGGATCGCGTCGGCCGGTGCGCCGGCAGCGCGGGCCGAACGGTAGAGGCTTTGTCCGACGGTTCCGCGAATGCGCAGTGGGGTGCTGTCGACGGCAATCGCGCGGCGGGCGATGGCCAGGCCGCCGCTGCTGCTTGCCTGGCGCGAAACCGTTAGCGCGACATCGAACCGCGCCTGGAAATCGAGTTTGTCGAGCAGGCGCGGCTGTCCGGGGCCCTCGCGCTGGCCGAGCGTAATCTCGAACCGGGTGCCCGGGGTTATCTCGCCCAGCGGCACGACCGCGGCGACCAGCTCAGCGGAGCGCGCGGCATCGTAAGGGCCAACCCCGGCCCGCTGGAGCATCCGGCCGAAGCTGTCGCCTTCGGCCAACATCGCGACCATGTGGACGGTGGCGCGTTCGGGCACCGCGCTCAGCGGCACGACCAGCGCCCCGTTGGCGCCCATCCGCCGTCCGCTTTCGCCCCCGGCGCTCAGCGGCATCACCATCTGGCTGCGGAACTCGTCGCGCTCGGCCCGGTCGACCCGCATGGCAGGCGCGGCATCGAGCGCGGAGAAATCGGGCCAGAAGGAAAACGCGGCGATCGCCAACGAAGTCATCGAGACCAGGCCGCGAAACCAACGCACGCTGCCGATGTCTTCGGCCAGATCGTGGATCAGGTGATGATCGAGGCGGTTCAGCCCGCCGCGGGCGCGCTCGCGGAAGTCCGCCCAAAAATCGACGCTGGAATCGGCCCGGAACTCGGCTGGCAATTCGGCTGAGGCTTCGGGCGCAAGTTGGGCGTGGCTGAGCACGGCTGCGCTCGCCACCGGCCCCCCGGCCCCGCATTCGACTTGTTCACGCGGTTTGAACAACACGCACCCCGCCATGCGCGCCGGCCGCAACCGGGCGCTTCGTGCTCACCGGTCTGCACTGGCAAAGTTAACTTCCGCCTAAGCGTGACGTCATCGCGTCACTTTCGCGCGCGCTATTTGCGCAGCCGGCGGCGGTTTGCGCGGACCTTGCGGCGAACGTGGTCGAGCGCGGAGCGCGCGGCCGCCTCCTTGTCGTTACCGAACGCGCTGCTGAGGAACCTCGATTGCAGCTCGACGGTGGCGGCGACTTTCTCGCAGACCATAACTTGAAATTCGACCCATGCCGCCCGGTCGGCTCGCGCTAGCACGAGTGTGCGGCGCGCCATTACCTCGGCGGATTCGGCGCCCAGCAGCGCCACGTCGCGGGTCATGCCCAGCCACCAGTTCATTCGCATAACGGATTGTTAGCTGTGAATTAATCGCGACGAAACCCACAGTTTGCCGCAGCACCGCTTGTAGCCCCGCCGGGTCGATGCCACATTGCCCGCACGATGGCCTTCCATGAGACCACCGCTTCCTGGCATTCCGCGGAGTCCCGCGTGCGGGCGGTGCTCGGCCCCACCAATACCGGCAAAACGCACCTGGCGATCGAACGGCTCTGCGCCCATTCGAGCGGGGCAATCGGCTTTCCCCTGCGGCTGCTGGCGCGCGAGGTTTATGACCGGGTCTCCGCGATCAAGGGGGCGGGCCGCGTCGCACTGATCACCGGTGAGGAGCGAATCGAGCCCAAGGATGCCCGCTGGCTGCTGTGCACCGTCGAGGCCATGCCCATCGGCGCGGATCTTTCATTCATCGCGATCGACGAGGCCCAGCTCGCCGCCGACCGCGAGCGCGGGCATCTGTTCACCGACCGCCTGCTCCACGCCCGTGGCCGCGACGAGACGATGATCCTGGGTTCGGCCACGCTCGCGCCGATGGTCCGCGCCCTGGTCCCCGAGGCCGAGATCGTCACCCGCCCGCGCTTTTCCACGCTGAGCCACATCGGGGCGAAGAAGCTTTCGCGCATTCCGCCGCGCAGCGCGATCGTCGCATTCTCGGCCGAGCAAGTCTATGCCGTGGCCGAGATGCTACGGCGCTTTCGCGGCGGCGCGGCGGTCGTCATGGGGGCGCTGTCGCCGCAGACCCGCAACGCCCAGGTCGCGATGTATCAGTCGGGCGAGGTCGATTACCTCGTCGCGACCGACGCGATCGGAATGGGCCTCAACCTCGACATCGACCACGTGGCGTTTGCCGGGCTCTCCAAATTCGACGGGGTGCGCCAGCGCCGGCTGATGCCGGCCGAAATGGCTCAGATCGCGGGCCGCGCCGGGCGGCACCAGCGCGACGGCACGTTCGGCACCCTCGCGGGGATGGGAGGCCATGACGCCGAATTCACCGCCGAGGAAGTCTACGCGATCGAGGAGCATCGCTTCGCCCCGCTAACCCGCCTGTTCTGGCGCGAGGCGGAGCCGCGCTTCGATACGCTGGGTACGCTGATCGGCGATCTCGAACGCCTGCCCGCGCGGCCTGAACTCGTCGCCGCGCCCCAAGCGATCGACCTGGCCGTGCTCAAGCGCCTCGCCGACGAGCCCGATATCGCGGGTTCGGTGCGCGGCGCGGCGCAAGTCAGGCGGTTCTGGGAAGCCTGCCGCCTGCCCGATTTCCGCTCCCACGGGTCCGAGACGCATTCGCGCTTCGTCGCGCGGCTGTGGCAGGATCTGCGCGACGGCATGCTCGGGGCAGACTACGTCGCACAGGCGATTGCCCAACTCGATCACGTCTCCGGCGATATCGACACGCTGCAGGGACGCATCGCCGCGATCCGCAGCTGGGCTTATATCGCCCAGCGCCCCGACTGGGTGCTCGCCCGCGACGAGATGGCCGCGCGCGCGCGCGCAGTCGAGGCCCGCCTGTCAGACGCGCTGCACGCCCGCCTGACCGAACGCTTCGTCAATCGCCGGACCGCCGTGCTGATGCGCAAACTGGGCCCCGATGCGGGCTTGCTGCCGGTTCGCCTGGCGAGTGATGACGTCATGGTCGACGACCAGGCGATCGGTTCGCTGCAAGGCTTCCGCTTTTTGGTCGACCCGCTGGCGCGCCATTCCGACCGCAAGTTGCTGCTCGCCGCCGCGGACAGGCATTTGCCCGAAGTGCTCGCGGGCCGCGCACGCAGCTTGCGCGAGGACATCGCCGCCGGGACCGCGCCGATCGCGTTGCACCAGGGCGCGATCTTGTGGAACGCCGAGCCCCTTGCGCAGCTTACCCCCGGCCGGTCATTGCTGACGCCGCAACTGGCGCCCGATGCCGCGCTGACCCTCGTCCCGATCACCGAACGAAAGGCGCTGTTTGCCGCGCTGACGGGGTGGCTCGAAAGCACGCTCGCGGTGCTCGCGCCGTTACACAAGCTCGAGACGGCAAGCGCGGCGCTGGCCGGCGGGCCTGAGTTGCGTGCGCTGCTGATTCGCCTGGTGGACGCCGGTGGAACGCTTGGACGCGCGACTTCGGGCATCGCCGAGCTGGGCAAGGACCAGCGCGACCGGCTGCGCGCGCTCGGGGTGCGGGTCGGCGGGCTCGACGTCTTCGTCCCGGCGATGCTGCGTCCCGCTCCGCTGGCGCTGTGGCGCGAGCTGGCCCGGCTGAACGGCCGGGCGGTGGCCGCCGCGCTGCCCCAGATGCCGCCGGTTATCAAATCGGGCGGGCCCGCGCCGCTCGGCTATCGCAAGCTCGGCAAGCAGGACTTGCGCATCGACCTGGCGGAAAAGCTGCTGCTCGAAGCGCATGCCGTGCGGACGGCGCGGCCGCAGCGCAGCTTCGTGGTGGACCCGGCGCTGGCCCGATCGATGGGACTGACTATCGATAGCCACAATCAGCTGCTCCGCCTCGCCGGGTTTCAGCCCAGCATTCCCCAGCCGCTGCGCGAAGGCGCGTTCGGTCCAGCGCGGCCGACGACCTGGCGCTGGCGTCCGCCGCGCCGGCAGCCGGCTGCCCACCCGCCAGCCACCCCGCAGCGCGACGGCGCGTTCGCGGCGCTGGCCGAACTGGTCGGCTAGCGGGATGGCGATCCGGATCGACAAGCTGCTGTGGTTCCTCCGGTTCACCCAGACGCGCAGCATCGCGCAAGCGATGGTCGGCGCGGGCCACATTCGCCTCAACGGACGGCGGATCGATCGGGCCCACCAGGGTGTCGGAGTCGGCGATGTCCTCGTCCTGCCACTGTCCGCAGGGGTATGCGTGGTCCAGGTTCTGGCGGTGCCGGAACGACGCGGTCCGCCCAGCGCAGCACAAACCTGCTATCGCGTGCTTGACGAGGCGCGGCCTAATCCCTTAGCGGCAACGTCAATCGCCACTGGGGCCGAAAGGGATTTGCAGCCATGACTTATGTCGTCACCGACGCGTGCATTCGCTGCAAGTTCATGGATTGCGTGGAAGTCTGCCCGGTAGACTGCTTCTACGAAGGCGAAAACATGCTCGTCATCAACCCCAGCGAGTGCATCGACTGCGGCGTGTGCGAGCCAGAATGCCCGGCCGAAGCGATCCTCCCCGATACCGAGAGCGGGCTGGAGCAGTGGCTGGAGCTCAACGCGAAGTACTCCGCCGACTGGCCGAACATCACGTCCAAAAAGGACGCCCCGGCCGACGCGGACGAGTTCAAGGGCGTGCCGGACAAGTTCGACACGCTCTTCTCGGCCGAACCCGGCGAGGGCGACTGAGCCCTTTTCCCATAAGATTGCCGGCTGAATGATCGCGAGAATCCGAAAGGATTCTCGCCTCTGGCAATTTTGTTGCCGAGGTGCTATATAATCACCCGACTGCCGGGCTTCGTGCCCATCTGGCAGGCTGGCACCACGAAAGGCAGGATCGCACAATCGGTTGATGGAGACATCCGCCGCGCGCGCGGCGATTGTTTCTCCGCCAAGGGCTTTGCGGCTCCGGGCGGCGCCGCGATCCTCCCTTAGGCGAAAGGACGATTGATGACAGCCAAGGCGAACGCCTTCGATGTTGGGGACTACGTCGTTTACCCAAAGCACGGCGTAGGCCGTGTGATTGAACTGCTCGAGCAGGAAATTGCCGGCATGCGGCTCGAGCTCTATGTTTTGCGGTTCGAGAAAGAGCGCATGACGCTCCGTGTCCCGGTGGGCAAGGTCGAGTCGATCGGCATGCGCAAGCTGTCGTCGGACAAGACCCTGCGTGAGGCACTGGACACCCTGAAGGGCAAGCCCAAGGTCAAGCGCACGATGTGGTCGCGCCGCGCTCAGGAATACGAAGCGAAGATCAACTCGGGCGACCTGGTGTCGATCGCGGAAGTCACCCGCGACCTTTTCCGGGCCGACGACCAGCCCGAGCAAAGCTATTCCGAACGCCAGATCTTCGAGGCCGCCTCGTCGCGCCTCGCCCGTGAGCTGGCGGCGATGGAAAAGACCGACGAGCCGGCAGCGCTCAAGAAGATCCTCGAGATCCTCAACGAGCATGCACCGAAGTACTATGAAGCGGCAGCAGCCGCGGCGGCGGTTCCGGCAGAAGTTCCGGCTTGAACGTTCGCTAGCGTTTGGAATCACCGAAGGGCCGTTCCGCAAGGAGCGGCCCTTTCGCGTTGGAGCGGGCATTCACGAAAACGTCAGCAATCGCTGCGCATTATGCGCCATGATCACCCATGCTGGCCGAACCTTCCTTGCCCTGATCGCACTGACCTCGCTGAGCGGGTGCATCGCGCGCACGGCTTCGTCGCTGGTTACCGCCCCAGTGCGGGTTGCGTCCAAGGGCGTGGATCTTGCCACCACCAGCCAATCGGAAGCCGACGAGAAGCGCGGGCGTGACTTGCGCCGCCGCGAAGAGCGACGCAGCGAACTCGACCGCCAGTATCGCCGTCACTCTCAGCAATGCGACCGCGGCGACGAGACCGCGTGCCGCCAAGCCGACCGTGCGTACGACGAGCTTCAACGGCTTTCCGCGGTGGGCCCGGCACGCCGCTGATCAGGCTGCGGCGCGGCGCAACCGATCGTTGATGGCGGTGCCGATCCCCTTGCCGGGAATCGGGGCTACTGCGATTCTGGGCTGGGCCCCCGCCGCCCCCAGGTGCAGCGCTGTGTACAATCGCGCCGCCGCTTCCACTAGGCTACCGCTGACCGACAGATTGATGTCCCCCGCGATCGTGCCGAACCCGATGTGAAACTCGTCGGACTCAGCGAATTCTGCGGCCAGGCGAACAGGTTTGCCCGGGGCGTAGTGGCTGGCGAGTTGCCCCGGCGCTTCGATCCCGTCTGACGTCGTGGCGGCGGATGATTGCCCGAGCACCGCGGAGATCTGCGATTCCGCGATCGGTCCGGGGCGGAGAACCTCCCAGCTTTCGCCGCGCACCGCGACGATCGTGGATTCGATGCCCTGCGCGCACTCGCCGCCGTCGAGGATCAGGTCGATCCTGCCCGCAAGGGATGCGGCAACGTGTGCCGCGGTGGTCGGGCTAACCCCGCCGCTCCGGTTTGCCGAGGGCGCCGCCAGCGGCAGTCCCGCAGCGAACAGCAAATCGCGCATCGCTGGATGGGCCGGACTGCGCAGCGCGACGGAGGGTAGCCCGGCCGTGACGGCCGCGGCCAGTCCAGCGTCGGCGCGGGCCGGAAGGACCAACGTCAATGGCCCGGGCCAGAACCGCTCCGCCAGCAAGCGTGCGCGGTCATCGAACCAGGCCAATCGCTCCGCATCGCCAAGGCCCAGGACGTGGACGATCAGCGGGTTGAAATCGGGTCGTCCTTTGGCGCGGTAGATCGCGGCGACCGCCGCGGCGCTATCGGCGCGGGCGGCGAGCCCATAAACCGTCTCGGTCGGCACCGCTACCAGCCCGCCGCTGCGCAGCACTTCGGCCGCCGCGGCAATGCCGGCAGCATCGGCTGTTCGGATAAAGGGTGGAATGTTATCGCCGGTCATGGCCTGTCGCTATAGGCCAGAGGATCCGAAGCCAACAGAGCAAAGCCCAGCCCCGAAAGGCCCGCGCATGGACTACACGCCGCCCACCGCCGACCAGGTCTTCGCGCTACGGGTCAACGCCGGCATCGCCGAACTGGCGGAGCACGAGCGCTTCGCTGCGGCGACGCCCGACGTGGTGGAAGCGATTGCAGAAGGCGTCGGCCAGTTCGCCGCCGGCGAGTTCGCGCCCCTGCGCCAGATCGGCGATACCGTGGGCGCGCGGATCGTCGACGGCCTCGTGACCCTGCCCGCCGGTTATGCCGAAGCCTACCAGGCGTACATCGAGCAAGGCTGGAACGCCGTCGCCGCGCCGGAGGACGTCGGGGGCCAGGGCCTGCCCTTCAGCCTCGCCTGTTGCGTCCTGGAGAACCTTGGGGCGGCGAACCTCGCCTTCGCGCTCCTCCCGATGCTGACGGTCGGCGCGATCGAGGCCCTGGAAGCCCACGGCAGCGCGGCGCAGAAGGCGCTGTACTTGCCCAGGCTCGTCAGCGGCGAATGGCCAGGCACGATGAACCTGACCGAGCCCCAGGCGGGCAGCGACGTCGGTGCGCTGCGGACTATCGCCACGCCGATCGGCCCCGGCGAGTTCGGGGGCGAACATGCCGGCAAGTACCGGATCAAGGGGACCAAGATCTTCATCACCTGGGGCGAGCACGAACTGGCGGACAATATCGTCCACCTCGTCCTGGCCCGCACCCCTGGGGCGCCCGCCGGTTCGCGCGGGATCTCGCTGTTCATCGTGCCGAAGTACCTCACCGATGCGCACGGAACGATCGGGGCCCGCAACGACCTGAAAGTCGTCAGCCTCGAGCACAAACTGGGCATCCACGCCTCGCCGACATGCGTGATGAGCTATGGCGACAACGACGCCTGTATCGGCGAGCTCGTCGGCAATGAAAACGATGGCCTGAAGCTGATGTTCACGATGATGAACTCGGCGCGGATCAACGTCGGCAGCCAGGGCGTGCAAGTCGCCGAGGCGGCGTGGCAACAGGCGCGGCACTATGCCCGCGACCGCATCCAGTCGGCGCGTGCCGGATCGCCCGACAAGACCCCGGTGGCGATTGCCGAGCATCCGGACGTGCGCCGCATGCTGCTGCGAATGCGGGCGCTGACCGAAGGCGCACGGGCGCTGCTCTACTACACCTCCGGCCAGGTCGATCGCAGCGCGCTCGGCGTTGCAGGTGCGCAAGAGCGCGCGGACCTGCTGGTGCCGCTGATCAAGGCCTGGGGGACCGATATCGGCTGCGAAGTCGCGAGCCTCGGGGTCCAGATCCATGGCGGAATGGGCTTCATCGAGGAAACCGGTGCCGCGCAGTTCTACCGCGATGCGCGAATTGCGCCGATCTATGAAGGGACCAACGGCATCCAGGCAGCCGACCTGGTCACGCGCAAACTGGCAACGGCGGGCGGCGCGGTGCTCAGCGAATTGATGGCGGACATCGTCGCCGAGGCCCGCGATGTCGCGCCGCTCGTCGCGCTGGCCCAGGCTTGCGCCGCGATCGGCGAATGGATGAAAGCCGAGGCGAGCCTGGACGACAAGCTCGCCGGGAGCGTGCCGTTCCTGACCATGTGTGCGGTCGCGGTTGCCGGCTGGCAATTGCTGCGCCAAGGCCGCGCCGCGGTGGAAGACGGAACGCCGGCGAGCATCGCGCAGGCGAAACCGACGATATCCCGCTATTTTATCGCGCACCTCGTGCCCGAAGCGCTTGGCCTTGAAGCCGCGGCGACCGGCGGTGCCGGACTGCTTTATGCCCTCGATACGGAGACGCTTGCCTCGTGAACGACCAGGGAGAATTCCTCGCCCGCATCGCCGACGCGCTTGAGCGGCTGGCCCCGCCGCGCGGCGAAACGGCCGACTGGCTCGGCGCGCCGGCGTTCGTCTGGGACGGCAGCGCCGCGCGCGTGGTGAAGACGATCGAGGCCCCGGCGTTGGGCCTGCTGCGCGGGATCGATGCGCAGAAGGACACCGTCACCGCCAACGTCAACCGCCTCGCCGCCGGCCATGCTGCCCACGACATGCTGCTGTGGGGCAGCCGGGGCATGGGCAAGTCGGCGCTGCTCCGCTCGAGCATCGTCGCTGCACAGGCCATGCAACACGGGCGCATTGCCCTAGTCCAGGTCGCACCCGACGCGCTGAGTTCGCTCGCCGGACTGTTCGCCACCCTCGCCGGAGTCGACCGCCGCTTTCTGGTGTTCATCGACGACCTCGGCTTCGAGGATGCCGATGGGTCGGGGCCACGGGCCCTGCGTTCGTGGCTCGAAGGCGGGGTCGAGGCGCGCCCGGCTAACGTGCGGCTTGCCGTCACCTCCAACCGCCGCGCAATCGTTGCGCGTCATGCGAGCGAGCAGGACGATCCGATCAATCCGCGCGACGTGGTGGACGATAAGCTGGCGCTGGCGGATCGTTTCGGCCTGTCGATCGGGTTCCACAACTGCAGCCAGGACGACTATCTGGCGATCATCACCGGCTATGCCGACGCGCTGGGCCTGACCTGGGAACAGGGCGACGCGCTAGAATGGTCGCGCCGCCGGGGTGGGCGGTCGGGCCGAATCGCCTGGCACTATGTCACCGAACTCGCCGGCCGGGCAGGCCAGGCGCTCTAGCGCTTTACTGCGTGGGCATCGTCGTCTCGACCGTGGGGCCGAATTGTCCGATCAGCGGCTTGGTCGGGTCGATCAGCTCCTTGCTCGGAGGCATGCGCGTGACTTTCACGGGCGTGGGCTTGGCGGACGGCGCGGCACCGGGCGCGATAACCCGCCAGATGACCCCTGCGGTGTCGTCGGAGACCAGCAGCGCCCCGACTTTGTCCCAGGCGAGCCAGGTCGGGCGGCCATGGGTGTCGCCCTTGCCGGTGAGGAAGCCCGTCAGCAGCGGGACCGGCAGCCCTTGCGGATTGCCGTTGGCGTCGAAGCGCACAAACACCACATCGTAACCGGTCAGCGGCTTGCGGTTCCACGACCCGTGCCGGGCGATGAACGCGCCGTTGGCGAAGTTCGGTCCGAGCCGCTGGCCGCCATCGGCGAACAGCAGGCCGAGCGGAGCGACGTGGGTGCCCAGCGCGTACTCCGGCTTGCGGGTATATTCGGTCAAAAACTCGGGCATATACGTCTCGACGCGCTCGTCGATGACGTCCTTCCAGTAGACCCAAGGCCAGCCATACTGGGCACCCACCGGCACATTGGTCAGATAGTCGGGGACGAGGTCCGGACCGAGCTGGTCGCGCTCGTTGACGACAGCCCACAGCTCGCCGGTCGAGGGGTTCCACGCCATGCCGTTGGGGTTGCGCATCCCGGCCGCATACTGGCGGCGCCGGCCAGAGGTGAGGTCGATCTCCCAGATTGCCGCCCGGCCCTTTTCCGCATCCATGCCGCGCTCGCCGATGTTCGAGGCCGATCCAACCGCGACATACAGGAACTTGGCGTCCGGGCTGAGCTCCAGATTGCGCATCCAGTGGTTGCCGCCGCCGGGGAGATCCATCAGCTTCGTCGGCTTGCCGGTCAACGCGGTGGCGCCGGGAGTAAAGTCGAACGCCAGGACGGCATCGTGATTCGCCACGTAAAGCTTGCCGTTCGCCCAGGCCATTCCGGAAGGCGAGGACAGCCCCTCGCTGCGCAAGACGAAGCGCGCTTCGGCTTTGCCGTCGCCGTCGGCGTCGCGCAGCAACGTGATCCGGTTGGCCGAAGGGTTCGTCGCGCCGACCTCACCCATGAGCAGGGTCATGAAGAAGCCGGTCACGCCCGAAGGCTTGTTTCCCGCAGGCGCGCCGGTTTCCGCGATGAGCACATCGCCGTTCGGCAGCGTGAGCATCGTGCGCGGATGCTGCAGTCCCTCCGCAAATCGCGCCACTGCCAGGCCGTTTGCCGCGCGCGGGACTTCGGTCGAGCCCCAACCCACGGTCTTGGCCAGCGAAACGCTGGGAATCCATTCGCGTTTGGGCTCGGACAGCACGGGGCTCTTGCCCGACAACTCATCAACGGTGTGTTTCGCCGGGTCCCCGCGCAGGACCCAGAAGGCTGCACCGCCGATAACGACGACGGCGACAACGACGGCGATCAGCAGCTTGCGCACGAATGGTTTCATGGTCCGGGAGATAGGGCGTGCCGCGCCGCCCCGCAACAGCCTGCTCGCGCTAGGCGGGCCAGGCGCTTGTGCTCCGATTCGGGACACGGCCTGCATTGCAGAGGCCGACCGCTTGGTCAGGGGCGGCTTACGATGCTAAATTTTCCGTTAACGCCGGAGTCGTCCCGGCATCTAGGGGATGTTCATGCGCCTGACTCTTACCGCCCTGCTCTGCGCAGCGCTAACCGCCGGCCCCGCGCTGGCCCGCGATCATCGCGGCGATCCCCCAATGCCGCCGCACGGAGCGGACATGCCGCCTCCGCCAGGATACGGCGCTCCCTACGGCGGTCCGGTCGATCCGCGCTGGGAACCCCGCCACGACAATTGGCAGGATCGCTGCGACGACGATCGCGGCCATCACAGTCGCGACCGTCGAGACGACCGCGACGGATGCGGCGACCGTGGTCCACCCCCGCCCTACGGCTATGGCTATCCTGGCGCTTACATGGGTTACGCCGTGCCGATGATCATGGTGCCGGTGCTGCGGTCCAAGCCCTGCCCGGAAGTGGTCGAGGAATGGGTTGAGGAAGTCGTCCCGGTCCGCCGCCGCATGATCCGTCCCCGCGCCCGCGTCGTACCCGACAAACGGGTGCCCATGAAC